>BQJI01000041.1 GCA_021604625.1 Hyphobacterium sp.
ATATCTTCCCGTCAGAGCCCGGCGTTATACACGCGCCGGTCGAAGGTTGGCACGACACCGGCGACATTGTCAGTTTTGACGAAGAGGACTGTGTCCAGATCCGTGGACGACAAAAGCGTTTTGCAAAAATTGGCGGCGAAATGGTCTCACTGGCCGTCGTCGAGAATATCGCAACCTCACTCTGGCCGGATTGCTTGCACGCGGCCGTCACCCTGCCCGACCCGCGCAAGGGCGAGCAGATTGTCATTGCCACCGAATACGCCAATGCAGAACGAAGCGATATGGTCGCCTTCGCCCGCAGTCATGGCATTGCCGAACTCTCCATACCCAAACGGGTGATCCCGGTATCCGAGATCCCCGTCCTGGGCACAGGCAAGATCAATTATGTGGCGATAGAAAAACTCGCCCGCGGCGACGATTAGTCATCGTCGCGGCAACGTTCCCGCTCACGCTGAACAAAGCTGACATTCGACGAGTCTACGCCACTGGCATAAGTCGGCGCGTCATCCGCATAGACCGTCAGAGGGCCATTGATCTCAGCCCCTTCCAGGAAGCGCACTTCGTGGGCGCAAATGCGGCCACCGGCCTCCAGAATTCCGGAAACCTCAATCTCGCTGCGATCACGACGACGGAAAATACCTTCGCGACTATTGCCTTCAAAATCGACCGCACGATCAGCCCGGCCTGAAAATTCCATATCACCGAATTTGATCTCAAGATCGCCCATTGCGTGGCCGGCAAACTCCATGGCACCCACAGAGATATCGACATCACCTCTAAAAGCGGAATCGCGATATACATCGATCGCGCCGCCGGAAATACTGGTCCGTCCGGCAACGGTCAGTGTCAGGTCAATCGCGCCGCCGCTGATTTCAGCATTTCGGCCGACCGAACCGGATACTTCAACAGCGCCACCACTGGCTTCAAGGTCCTCACCGACCTCGGCACTGATCTCGACCGATGCTCCGGAAACATCCAGATCACCCCCGAACACGCCGCTGACTTCAACCGTGGCGCCGGAAAAATCGCCGTCGCCGGAAACCTCGCCGGAATATTCCACGACTATGCCCGACATGGAGACGGACTGGCTTTGTGCCCAGGCCGGTGTCGCAACGACAAGCATGGCCGCAGAGACCGCGAACAGATATTTGGATTTTGTCATTTCAAGCTCCCTTCAGGATGACAAGAGAGCCCCTTCCAGCGGGCACTCTTGTCGTTTTGGCTTTCAAGATCAAGTGAGAGGTTCAACCGCCCGTGATATCTTCACAATCGCGGTGCCCAAGAAACTGAAACTCAAATGTTCCGTCCCAGTCAGGGCGAGCTTCCGCGATGACGGTCAGCGGACCGCTGATCTCCGCTTGTTGACGTATATCCACGCGCGACGCGCAGATATAACCGCCCTGTTCCAGCGAACCCGTCACGACCACGCGGCCGTTGCGACCTTCGCGGCCGCCGCCTACGATGTGAACGGGCGCCGCGAAACGTCCTTCGAGGTTGAACCGTGTACCAATTGCATTCAATTCGCCGACGACGTCGCCATCAATGGTCGCCCACGCGCCCATAACCTCGACATTGTCACCAAAATACCCATTCAGATACATCGAGGCGCCAGAAATCTCGGTGCGCCCCTCGACACGTCCGGTGAATCGGATTCGCGCGCCTTCGATGTTCAGATTGCCACCGACATGCGCATCTGAAGCAACGTTGGCGCCTGAAAGCGACAAATCACGCTCGATATTGCCGCCTGCATCTACAATCATGCCGGCATATTCAGCGCTGCCTGTCGCGTTCACATCGCCGGATGCAACAAGCCCTGCACGATCAATGGATCTGTTATCGGCCGGGCCACTTGCGGAATAGCTGCAAGCTGCGAGGGCGAACGTCGATACAGCAATCAGCAAAACGGACTTCATGGCAAACTCCTTCGGTAAGCCCGTATGCGGGCAGTTACCAATGAGATGCATTGAGAGACCGGATCGGATGCAAACTACATATGTATGACGCGCCCATAAGCATCCAGCACGCTTTCATGCATCATTTCTGACAATGTCGGGTGCGGGAAAATGGCGCGCATCAATTCCTGCTCGGTCGTTTCCAGCACCTTGCCGACCATGAAGCCCTGAATCAGCTCTGTGACTTCGGCCCCGACCATGTGCGCCCCCAATAGCTCGCCGGTTTTGGAATCAAAGACGGTTTTGATCAGCCCCCGATCCTCTCCCAGCGCAATCGCTTTTCCATTGCCGACGAACGGAAAACGACCAACTTTCACTGAATGCCCGGCCTCTTTGGCTTTGGTTTCCGTCAGGCCAACCGACGCGATCTGCGGGTGACAATAGGTGCAGCCCGGGATGTTTGTCGTGTCCATCGCATGTGGGTTTTTGCCTGCGATCTTCTCGACGCAGATAATGCCTTCATGGCTGGCCTTGTGGGCGAGCCAGGGCGGCCCCGCAACATCGCCGATGGCATAAAGCCCTTTCACATTGGTTGCGCCAAAACCGTCGATAACAATGTGGCCGCGATCCACTTTCGCGCCCAGTGTTTCCAGCCCGAGATTTTCGACATTGCCGGTGATGCCGATCGCCAGAATAACCTTGTCGACTTCGATGATCGGCGACTTGCCATCCCTGGTCTTGATCGAGGCTTTTACCGACTTTGTACCCTTGTCGAGTTTTTCAACCTGTGCGCCGGTGATCAGGTTCATTCCCTGCTTCTTGAACTGTTTGGCGGCAAAGGCCGAGATTTCTTCATCCTCAACGGGCAAAACGCGGTCCATCATTTCTACAACGGTCACGTCAGCGCCCATCGTTTTATAGAAGCTGGCGAATTCAATCCCGATGGCGCCCGAGCCAATGACCAGAAGCGATTTCGGCATTTCCTCCGGCACCATGGCTTCGCGATAGGTCCAGATCTGTTTGCCATCGGGTTCCAGACCTGCCTGCGGGACGGTGCGCGCGCGAGCGCCTGTGGCCAGAATAACGTTTTTCGCAACGTAGCTCGCGTCCTTGCCGTCCTTGCTTTTGACGACGACTTTCGGCGCCGCATTGCCCTTTTCAAGGCGCGCTGTACCTTCGATGACGGTGATCTTGTTCTTCTTCATCAGATGGCCAATGCCGCCCGATAATTGCCCGGCGACCTTGCGGGAGCGCGCCACCACTTTCTTGATGTCAAAGCTGATATCTTTTGCGGACAGGCCAAATTCATCCGCACGGTGCATCAGAAGATAGACCTCGGAGGTGCGCAGTAATGCTTTCGTCGGGATGCAGCCCCAGTTGAGGCAAATCCCGCCCAGCTTGTCGCGTTCCACAATGGCGGTTTTCAGGCCCAGTTGTGCGGCGCGAATGGCGGTGACATATCCGCCGGGTCCACTGCCGATTACGATCAGGTCAAACTGGTCCGCCATGCGTCAAACTCCTGCGCGAGATCAATGACAGGTTTGGCGTCTCACCCCGGAAAAATCAATGCTCCAAACGCAAGGCGGGTTTGCACCTTCGCGCGAACAGGCCATGCTGAGCACAGACCGAGGGAGACATTCATGACCATCAAAGCTGTGCGCACGCCGGATGAGCGTTTTGCCAATCTGCCCGACTGGCCATTTGAGCCGAATTATATCGATGATTTGCCGGGCTATGAGGGCCTGCGCATGCATTATGTGGATGAAGGGCCGAAGGATGCGCCCGTCTTCCTGTGTCTACATGGCGAACCCAGCTGGGCGTTTCTCTATCGCAAGATGGCGCCAGTGTTTCTGAAAGCGGGATACCGGGTCATTGCGCCGGACTTTCTTGGTTTTGGTCGCTCGGACAAACCGATGGATGATGACGTCTATACCTTCCACTTTCATCGCAATTTCCTGAAAGCTTTCTTCGAGCGCATGGATTTGAACGATGTCTGTCTGGTTTGTCAGGACTGGGGCGGCTTGCTGGGTCTGACGATACCGATGGATTATGCAGATCGTTTCACCCGTCTCCTGATCATGAATACGGGTCTGGGTATTGGACGTCCCGCTGGCCCGGGGTTTGATGCCTGGCGCGATTATGTGGCGACAAATCCCCAATTCAATGTCGGCGATCTGATGAAACGGGCAACGCCCATTCTGAACGAAGCCGAAGTCGCTGCCTATCAGGCCCCCTACCCGGATAATTCCTACATGGCGGGCGCGCGGCGCTTCCCGGCACTGGTGCAGACCGACCCGTCCATGGAAGGTGTCGATACCGGCATGGCGGCAGCGAAATTCTGGAGCTCGGGTTGGTCGGGCGACAGCTTCATGGCGATTGGCATGCAGGATCCGGTTCTGGGACCGAAGGCCATGTATGCGATGCAGAAACTTATCAGGAATTGCCCCGCCCCGATGGAAGTCGCCGATGGTGGCCATTTCGTACAGGAATGGGGTGAGCCGATTGCCAGGGCTGCGTTGGAGACTTTTGGGCTGGTGAATTAGCTGACATCACCGTCATCCCGGACGGAGCATCGCGACGATCCGGGACCCATGCCTGAACATTGAGGCAGCAGCATGGGTTCCGGGTTCTCGCCCTTGGCTCGCCCCGGAATGACGCTGTTTTGGATTACAACTTTTCCGCCACAACCGTTCGCTCAGCACCCGCCTCACCGGTGTTGATGACGCCCTTGCGCTCGATCATCATAATTTCGGCATAAGGCAGTGCGACCGGGCGGTGCAGCTGTCCGGCGGGCACAACATAAATCTCGCCCTCGTCCAGCACGACATCTTCGCGGCCGTCCAGCTCCAGTTTCAACTGGCCCTTTGTGACAAGGAAAAATTCGTCTTCGTCATCATGCTTGTGCCAGACGAACTCGCCTTCGACCTTGGCGATCTTGACGTCGTAATTATCCAGGCGCGCGATGATCTTGGGCGTCCAGCGCTCATCGAACAGGGTGTGTTTTTCGGCGAAGGAGACCTTGGTTTTCATCTCATCACTCCGATAGATGAACAGTAAGCATTTGTGAGGTTGCACCGCAGTCCGAGAATACGTCCCATAATTGGTCCATAGCACGCGAATAAATCACAGATTCTGTAATGTCATCATTGTCGGCATGCATATCTGATCTCGCGGCAACAAGATGATCTATGCCATCGTTTATTTGCCTAATGCGGTCGGGAGAAATATCATTATACAGGCTGTATTTGTACAGTGCCACGTTGAACTGCGTGGCAGCACCGCCACTTTCGAACAAAAGAACTCTCGCTTGTGATACTGCTTCAGTATTTTCATATTCGTCTAATATTACCAATAATGCCGAATTTCGTGTTGCAACTGAATAGACGTTGAAAAATGCGGTTACAAGCTCATCGCATACTTGAAAATTGTTGTTTAGCGCGACGGATTCTCGATGCGCCCCCCGAATTGAGTAGGCAACGTATGCCGAAAATATCGCGGCTAGCGCGCTTAGAAATGCCGGAATTATTTGAAGAATAACGGTCCGTTTTCTCATCACATCAGCATCGTCATCGGGTCTTCGACGAAGCCCTTGAAGGCCGAGATCCATTTTGCGCCTGTTGCGCCGTCGACGACGCGGTGATCGCAGGTGACGGTGACGGTCATGACGGTGGCTTTGGCCAGTGCGCCATCCTTGACAACGGGGCGTTCCTCGCCCGCGCCCACCGACATGATCATGCCCTGTGGCGGGTTGATGATGGAGGCAAAGGATTTGATGCCCATCATGCCCAGATTGGAGAGGCTGAACGTTCCGCCCTGAAACTCTTCGGGTTTCAGCTTGCGTTCTTTTGCGCGGGTGGCGAGGTCCTTCATTTCCGATGAGATTTGCGCGAGCCCCTTGGCATCCGCATCAAAGATGATCGGCGTGATCAAACCACCCTCAATCGCTACCGCGACCGAGACATCGGCGTATTTGTGCCGCGCAATGCGCCCATCCTCAATCCAGGAGGAATTGGCGGCCGGGACGCGTTTCAGCGCCAGGCCAGAGGCCTTGATCAATATGTCATTGACCGAGATTTTGACGCCCTCGGGCGCGCGCTCATTGAGCTCTTTGCGGAAGGCTAGCAGAGCATCCAGTTCGCAATCCACGCTCAACGGGAAGTGCGGGATATCGCGGAAGCTGTCGGTGAGGCGCTTGGCGGAAATTTTGGTGATATTGTCGGCTTTTTCGACCTCGTAGCGGTCGGCCGCGATGCCGAAGCGTGCGAGTGGATCGTCCTGACTGACCTCTTTCGGTGCATCGGAGGCGGTCGCTTTCGGACCTTCGGCGGAAGCTGAAGCGGTTTTGCCGTCAAAGCTCTCAATATCGCGCTTGACAATGCGGCCATTGGGGCCGGAACCGGTTACTGCGCTCAGATCGATACCGCTCTGCTCCGCCATGCGCCGTGCGAGTGGTGAGACTTTGATGCGGTTACCTTGCTGGCTATCCGCCCCCCTCACCCGCTCCGGCGTTGCTTTCGCGACCTCTCCCCCCGTTGGGGGCGAGGTAGGAGCGGTTTCTTTGGCAGGTGTCGGTTTGGCATCTCCGCCAGTCCCAAAGCCATCGAGCGCGCTCTTGTCTTCGCCGTCCTCCAGCAGAATCGCGATGACGGCATTGACCTTCACGCCTTCTGTACCGTCGGCGACCAGGATTTTGCCAATCACGCCTTCATCCACCGCTTCGACTTCCATCGTCGCCTTGTCAGTCTCGATCTCGGCGATGATCATGCCGGATTCAACGGCATCGCCTTCCTTGACGTTCCACTTGGAAAGATTGCCCTCTTCCATGGTCGGGGACAGGGCTGGCATGAGAATTTCAATCGGCATGGTTCATTCTTTCAATGCGGTTCGAGCAATGCAATTCACACATCATGATGCTCTGCGTTGTGCGGCTTCGCTCGGGTCTTCACCCATAAGATAATTCCATTTGTGGAAGAAGGTCAGGTAGAAAAGCGCCAGATAGGTCGCCGCCGATCCCAACCATAAAACGATCCGGACTTTCTGGTTCAGTCCATCGCGAGCAGAATCCAGCGCGGTTTGACCCGCGGGCGACAATTCACCGACCTGTTCAAGTACTACGAGCGTATCAACAAGGCCGCGCTGGAAAATACCCGCGCCATAGTTGAATTGCATCAGGAAGAAGAAAACCAGCGTGAAGAAAAGGAAGGCCACGATTTTCAAGAGCAGGCTGGCGCGCGCCAGAAACGCATAAAGGCCAACGACATAAGCCGATACGATGGTGAAATAGATCGAGATGGCCGCCAGCAGGACGTGCATGAACTCGATGAGCAACGGTATGACGTCAGCTTCGGTCAAGCTTCAGCCTCCGTCGCAATGGTCCCAATGTTGTCTTCCCAGTTCGCGCCGTCAAAATCTTCAATCCGCCCGGCTATGCCCTGATCGGCATCGAAACAACGCAGATTGATCGATATGCCGTCCGGGTGAGAGCGCGGATGGTAGAAACTCTTCACACCACACACCTTGCAGAACAGGTGTTTCGCAACGCCGGTGTTGAATGTGTATTCGGTCAGATTGCCTTCGCCCTGCATCACGCGAAAATCCGCCTTGTCGACAATGACATGGATGAAGCCGGTCATGGCGCAGATGGAGCAATTGCAAGAAAGCGCCACAACCTGATCCGGCAGATCAGCTTCAAAGCGCACCGCGCCACAATGACAGCCTCCGCTGCGGGGTTTGGTGGGAGGGGTCATGAGTTCACGTAACAGACTTCCTTGGCCGCGCGCACGACATCGTCCGGGCCCGGCAAAGACAGTTTTTCGAGAATGCCGGCATAGGGCAATGGTACGTCTTTCTGGAAAACCCGCACCGGTGGAGCATCCAGGTAATCAAACGCTTCGGCGACCACGCGCGCCGCGATTTCTGCACCGACGCCATGCTGCCCCCAGCCTTCTTCGGCGCAGACGATGCGGTTGGTCTTCTTGACGCTTTCAATGACGGTATCGGTATCGAGCGGACGCAAAGTGCGCAAATCAATGACTTCGGCCTCAATCCCCTCACTGGCCAGCGTTTCTGCCGCTTGAAGCGCGAAACCGACCATGCGGGAATGGGCAACAATGGTGACGTCAGATCCTTCACGGCGAATTTTCGCCTTGCCGATCGGCAGAATCCAGTCTTCCACATCCGGGACGTCGAATGTTTCGCCATACATCAGCTCGTGTTCGAGAAAAATCACCGGATTGGGATCGCGGATGGCGGCTTTCAACAAGCCTTTGGCATCTGCAGAATCATAGGGTGCGATGACCTTGAGGCCCGGCACATGGGCATACCAGGACGAGTAATCCTGACTGTGCTGCGCCGCCACGCGTGATGCCGCACCATTGGGACCGCGGAACACCATCGGGCTGCCCATCTGCCCACCAGACATGTAGAGGGTTTTAGCTGCCGAGTTGATGATCTGGTCGATTGCCTGCATGGCGAAGTTGAAAGTCATGAATTCGACAATCGGCTTCAGCCCGCCAAAGGCCGCACCCACGCCCAGACCGGCAAAGCCGTGCTCGGTGATCGGGGTGTCGACCACCCGTTTCGAACCGAATTCCTGCAGCAGATTTCGGGTCACCTTGTAGGCGCCCTGATATTCAGCGACTTCTTCTCCCATGACAAACACTGTCTCGTCGCGGCGCATTTCCTCGGCCATGGCATCACGCAACGCGTCGCGCACGGTGGTTGGCACCATGTCGGTTCCGTCCGGGATTTCCGGATCGCTGGCGGAAGAGACGTTCGACACCATCATGGCAGGGCGCTCATCAATTGCAGGCGTTGGTTCTGCTGCCGGAGCGGTTTCCTGCTTCGGCGCGGATGCTGGCGCATCCAGGGCGCTGTCATCCTCGCCATCTTCCAGCAGAATGGCGATGGGTTGATTGACCTTCACGCCTTCCGTGCCTTCAGCAACCAGCAGCTTACCGACCTTGCCCTCTTCCACGGCTTCGACTTCCATCGTCGCTTTATCGGTTTCGATCTCGGCGATGACATCGCCGGAGGAAACGGTATCGCCTTCTTTCACCAGCCATTTGGCGAGATTGCCCTCTTCCATGGTTGGCGAGAGCGCTGGCATCAAAACTTCAATCGGCATCAGGCAGTTTCCTTCTTGAAGGACAGAGCGTGGTCGCGCATGCGTTGCGCGAATTCGATGTAGGTGTTCATGGGACGGATCAGGACTTCGATGCGCGACATCAGCCCGCCCTCATCGAGCGTGATCTTGTCGATCCCGACGAGGGCTTTACCGGCAACTGTGCCGGTGAATTCCAGAATGATCCCGTTATCCTTCACCCATTCCTCGCGATAGGCGAAATCATCAATTGTATCGATGACACCCTGCAGAATATGGATGAGATAAGCCTTGTCGCTGGTTGGCTTCCAGACGACGGGAGAATGAAGCTCGCAGCCTTCGGCAATAATGGAGGATAGCAGCGCCGCATCCTTGTCGAGAACTGCTGTGTGCCAGCGGGAAAGGAAGGCTGCGGGGCTCATCAGCTCTCCACCAGCACGTCAGTCCATAATTCGTCCGGATGCGGTTCCGGGCTTTCCTTGGCGAATTCGGCCGAGGCCGCGACGATGGCTTTTACTTCCTTGTCGATCTTCTTGAGATCATCTTCGGTCGCGTATTTGGCTTTCAGGATCTTTTCCTTCGCGCCTTCAATCGGGTCGTGATGAGAGCGAATATCGTCGACTTCCTCGCGCGTGCGGTATTTCGCAGGATCGGACATGGAGTGCCCGCGATAACGATAGGTCTTCATTTCCAGAATGAAGGGACCCTTCCCGTCGGCGCAATGCTTGCGCGCCTTGGCGGCTGCTTCACGAACCGCAATGACGTCCATACCATCCACTTCTTCACCCGGAATTCCGAAGGACGCCCCGCGGCGGTGCAGCATGGTTTCGGACGAGGCGCGCTTCACGCTTGTTCCCATGGCGTACTGGTTGTTCTCGATGATGTAGATCACCGGAAGGCTCCAGAGCTTCGCCATGTTGAAGCTCTCATAAACCTGGCCCTGATTAGCCGCACCGTCACCAAAATAGGTGGCGCAGACCTTGCCATTATTCTTGTACACATCAGCAAAGGCCAGACCGGTGCCGATGGGAACTTGCGCGCCGACAATGCCATGACCACCGAAAAATTGTTTCTCGCGACTGAACATGTGCATCGAGCCGCCCTTGCCCTTGGAATAGCCGTCTTCACGGCCGGTCAATTCAGCCATGACACCGTTCGGATCCATTCCCGTCACGAGCATGTGGCCATGATCGCGATATCCCGTGATGACCTGATCGCCCTCTTCCAGCGCCGCCTGCACACCGACCACAACAGCCTCCTGGCCGATATAGAGATGGCAAAACCCGGCGATCAAACCCATGCCATACAACTGGCCGGCCTTTTCCTCGAAGCGCCGGATCAACAGCATGTCGCGGTAATAGGCCATGAGATCGTTTTTGGTGACTTTCGCTGCCGGCCCTTTCTTTGGGGCAGCGGCGGTGGTCGTGGTGCGTTTGACAGGTTTCTTGGCGGCCATTATTTCGTATGCGAATAACTATTCGCACTCCCTGAGCTATGGCTTGGCCATAACAGGAAGTTGCCGTCTACGGCAAGTCTGATTTTTGTTTGAGTGGTGTGCGCCTAGCGCGGATTCGGCGGTTCAATATCAACGACAAAATCGCGGGGATGGGCGATGTTCAAAAGCGCGGTCGCACGTTCCTCGACATAATCAAGATCGAGGCTGTCCGCTCTCAGTCGAGCCGCGCGGACTTCGAGAGCCTGGCGTTGAGCCTCTGCAGAAGCGAGTTCAATTTCGGTCTCGTTGATCTGGTTCTGAACAACCAGCCAGTTCAACACACCCTGCTCGCCATTCAGCGCATGATAGCCGAAATAGGCGATCATCGCGGCGAAAAGCATTGTCGGCACCAACTGTTTCAAGGATCGCATTTTGCGCCCCACCTCACTCACCAATACTGAAATCGGTCAGGTTCATCCCAACTCGTTTTCTGATGCGCGTATTCAACCTCAACAGGGTGAATCAAGGGTTACGGGAATCGCGATTCCTGGTCGGGGATCGAGACGAGCCATTCGCGCTATTTGCGGCGGTTCCGATTTGCACCGACCGCAAAGACGAAAATGAATAACACAAAGAAAAACCAGAACAGGTCCGTAAACAGGCTTACATCGCGATAGGATCGGCACCGGCATAGAGCGCTTGGGAACCCAGTTGGGCCTCGATCCGCAGGAGTTGGTTGTATTTTGCCGTGCGATCTGAACGCGCGAGTGATCCAGTCTTGATCTGCCCGCAACCGGTTGCAACAGCGAGATCGGCGATGGTGGCATCTTCGGTCTCGCCAGAACGATGGCTCATGACCGCCCCATATCCGGAACGCAGCGCCATTTCGACGGTTTCCAGCGTTTCGGTCAACGTGCCGATCTGATTGACCTTTACGAGCACGGCCGTCGCGGCCCCCATTTCAATGCCTTTTGCCAGACGAACAGGATTGGTCACGAAGAGATCATCCCCGACCAGTTGCGCCTTGCCATTCACAGCCTCGGTCAGCGCCACCCAGCCGTCCCAATCATCTTCCGCCATGCCATCCTCAATCGAGATGATTGGATAATTATTGGCGAGTTTGGCAAGGTAGTTTGCAAATGCGTCGGCATCGTGTGTGTCGCCCGCCCCTTCCAGAACGTATTTTCCATCCTTGTAGAATTCAGTCGATGCCACATCGAGGGCGAGCCCCATTTCATCGCCCGGTTTGAAGCCGGCGGATTCAATCGCCGCCATGACAAAATCGAGGGCTTCCTCGGCGCTTTTGAGATTTGGGGCAAAACCGCCCTCATCACCGACATTGGTGTTATGGCCTTCGGCCTTGAGACGGGACTTCAACGCATGAAAAACCTCGACGCCCTGGCGCAAGGCTTCCGAGAAGCTGGGCGCGTCCGTCGGCATGATCATGAATTCCTGAAAATCGATCGGATTGTCGGCATGAGCACCGCCATTGACGATATTCATCATCGGCGTCGGAAGGACGCGCGCATTGATTCCGCCAATATAGCGATAAAGTGGCAGCCCGAGTGAGTTTGCAGCCGCCTTGGCCGTGGCCATTGAAACACCCAGCAATGCATTGGCGCCAAGACGACCCTTATTCTGGGTGCCATCCAGCGCGATCAGTGAATCGTCAATATCGCGCTGCTGCTCGGCATCCATGCCGCCGATGGCATCAAAGATTTCGGTTTCAACCGCTTCAACGGCCTTTTGAACGCCTTTGCCATTATAGCGTTCGCCGCCATCGCGCATTTCAACGGCTTCGTGGGCACCGGTTGATGCGCCAGAGGGTACGGCGGCGCGGCCCATGCTGCCGTCTTCAAGCACAACGTCTACTTCGACGGTGGGATTGCCCCGGCTGTCGAGAATTTCACGGCCAATAATGTCAACGATTGCGGTCATGGAAGCACTCCGGGAAAAAAGGGTTCGGGCGCTTCATAAAAGAGAAACGCGCGGGCGCAAGCCCACGCGTTCATCTAAAATTCGAATTGTCGCGAAAAGACGTTAGTCTTCTTTCGGCGTAAGCACTTGCTTTCCGCGATACATACCGGTCTTCAGATCGATATGGTGCGGACGACGCAATTCGCCGGAATCCTTGTCTTCCACGTAAGTCGGGTTGGCCAGCTTGTCGTGGCTGCGGCGCATCCCGCGCTTGGACGGGGTGGTTTTTCTCTTGGGGACCGCCATAGGTCTCTCCGGTCGTTAAGTGAACAGATCACGCGAGGCGAAACCCCGCGAAGACCGGGGCGTATAGCCGCACTCACACCGGAACGCAACCGCCTTTGGTGCAAGCAAATGCCGCGTGTCTAGCGATGGCGTCTGACATGCACGTCACCGCCGGTGCTGGTGTGTACACGCAAGTTCGCTGGCTCGGTCACCGAACGGATGTCGCCACCCGTCGAAGCGTGCGCCACCAGCTCGGCTTCTGCGGCAATCGACATGTCCGCTCCGGTCGAGGCATGTGCCCGGATCGATTCGCAAACAAAATTGCGCCCATCGAGATTAGCGCCCGTTGAGACGTGAATCCGGGCGGACCCGCATCGACCATTGATGTTGGTGTCGGCACCCGTCGAGACGTGCAATGAAATATCGTCGAGCGCAATTCCGGAGAGATTTGCATCAATGCCTCGTGAAAATTCGAAAGTCTCGACGCCAGGTCCGGAAACGATCACGGTCACATCCAGATTGCGGCGGCGGCCAAACCAGGACAACGCCCCGCCATCCTGCCTGATTTCAAGCCGGTCTCCGTCGGTATCAACATCTATATCCTCGAAATCATCACCGTCGCCTTCCAGACGGACCATTGGCGTGTCGGAGGGTTCGAAACGCAGGGTGAAGTTGCCACCAGCGTCCAGGCCACGGAAGGCGCTGACCGTGTTTTCTTCTACCGAATCCTGGGCGGCTGCAGCGCCCGCCAGCCCCAGAGCCAATGCGACTGCGATTGTGGATTTGATCATGACTATCTCCCTGCACGATTATCGGTTTCGTGAGTTAGATGCCGCAACCCGACGAATTGGATGCAAATTCTGAATACTCAGACCAGGCGGCTTTGTTCAACGGCGGCTTTCACGAAGCTCGCAAACAATGGATGCGGTTCGAAGGGGCGCGATTTGAGCTCCGGGTGGTATTGGACGCCGATAAACCAGGGGTGGTCATCGAGTTCGACAATTTCCGGTAATACGCCATCCGGTGACAGACCGGAAAATTTGAGCCCGGCTGACTCCAGCCGCTCACGGTAGGCGATATTGACCTCGTAGCGATGGCGGTGGCGTTCTTCAATGTTTTCCGTGCCATAGATTTCACGCACGCGCGAACCCGGTTGCAGGGACGCGGTATAAGCGCCCAGCCGCATGGTTCCACCGAGATCGTCTTCACTGCCCCGCCGCTCAACTTCGTTTCCACGAGTCCATTCGGTGAGCAAGCCGATGATCGGTTCGCCCGTCGCCCCGAATTCCGACGACGTCGCGTTTTCGACGCCTGCGAGATTTCGGGCTGCTTCAATGACTGCCATCTGCATGCCAAAACAGATGCCGAAATAGGGAATTTTCCGTTCACGCGCGAAGCGGACGGCCGCAATTTTGCCTTCAGCGCCGCGTTCACCAAATCCGCCC
>BQJI01000042.1 GCA_021604625.1 Hyphobacterium sp.
GAAATCTCGGCTTTGACACCCAGTTCAGCGCACAGCTCCAGCACAACGGCCACTTCGGCATCACTGTCTTTGACGAAGTGATTGATCGCCACGATCGGGTCCGGCCCGAAAAATCTGAGGTTTTCGATATGACGGCGAAGATTGACCCCGCCGCGACGCACCGCATCCGGATCGGCGGCGTCCAGGTCCGCCTTCTTCACACCGCCCTGCATTTTCAGGGCCCGGATGGTCGCAACAAGCACAACGGCATCCGGCCGCAAACCGGACTGGCGGCACTTAATGTCGAAGAATTTTTCCGCCCCCAGATCGGCACCAAACCCGGCTTCGGTGACAACGATATCGCTCAGTGCGAGCGCCGTCTGGGTCGCCATGACCGAATTGCAACCATGCGCAATATTCCCAAACGGTCCGCCGTGAATGATGGCCGGCGCATGCTCGATGGATTGAACCAGATTGGGCTGAAAGGCGTCTTTCAACAGAACCGCCATGGCGCCATCTGCGCCCACATCGCGCGCGGTGACGGGTGACTTGTCCGGCCCATAACCGACAATCATGTCCCCGATGCGCGACTGAAGGTCCTTCAGGTTCTTTGCCAGGCAGAAAATCGCCATGATTTCAGACGCAACGGTGATATCAAACCCGTCTTGCCGGGGCACGCCATGCGCCGGTCCGCCCAGTCCGATCACGATATCCCGCAAAGCGCGGTCATTCATGTCCACCACCCGTTTCCAGGTGATGCGCCTGGGGTCGATCACCGGCTCTCGGCCCCAGTGAACATGGTTGTCGACCATGGCCGAGAGCAGATTATGGGCCGACGTGATCGCGTGGAAATCGCCATTGAAATGCAGGTTGATATCTTCCATCGGCAGGACCTGCGCACGACCACCGCCAGCCGCGCCGCCTTTCATGCCGAAACACGGACCCAGTGAAGGCTCGCGCAGGCAGACGATCGATTGTGCACCAATATGATTCAGGCCGTCATTCAAACCAACGCTGGTCGTGGTTTTGCCTTCGCCTGCGGGGGTCGGCGTGATCGCCGTCACCAGAACCAGCTTGCCACGTTTCCGGTCGCCTAATGACGCGATATAATCGTGAGAAATCTTTGCTTTATAATGCCCGTATGGCTCCAGAGCCTCCGCAGGCACGCCGAGCTTTTCATGCGCAATATCCAGAATCGGTCGCATGCGAGCGGCGCGCGCAATTTCAATGTCAGGCGCACCGGGAGGTGGCAGATCGGCGTATGGCGGAGTCAAATCTTCCAATAGTCTTCTCCTTCAACTGACGGTTTTATACGATGATTGCGACCGAGCGTCTCGCCGTTCAGCGCAGTGGGCATGATCAACGCTAGCAATTTTGTCGTTTAATTTTGATCCTCCGCCGAAACGTGATGCGGCGTATGACGCGCGATCGCGTCGAACAAATCAATCACCGCAATCGGTTTCAGGACAATTCCATTCAGACCGCAGCTTGCCGAAGATGACGCATTTGCAAATTCCTTGTCTGCCGTCAGCGCGACAATGGGAATATCATTCCCCGTTGCGCGGATGGCTTGGGTTGCTTCAAGCCCGTTAAGAATCGGCATGTGAATATCCATCAAAATAAGGTCGAACTCGCCCCGTTCTGCGGCGTCCACTGCGGCTTTGCCATTGTCACAAAATTCAATGTGATGCTCCGTCTTGAGCAATTCCGACAGGATCAGACGGTTGGTGGCATTGTCTTCTGCAATCAGGATGCTGAGCCGTTGAGACACGTGACGTTTTCCTGCGGATAATTGCGGGCCGGAACAGACGGTCGGATGTATAGCGCAAGCGGTCAAGATTGCAGGAAATCAAAAGCCAGCCTAACCTCGGTCTGGTCAATCCGAAAAGCGTTTCCGGGTCTGTCGCTGCAAAATGAAAATCGACTGGTTTTACATGCGACGACGCGTCACTTGGCACGGATCGAAATTTGATGTTTGTCAAGCAAAACAACGTCTATGGAGCCCGTCGTGGACCGTACGAGCCAGATTTCTGAAAAACCACCACTGATTGACCAATTTGGTCGTCACATCACCTATTTGCGCCTGTCGGTCACTGATCGCTGCGATCTGCGCTGTGTCTACTGCATGAAAGCGCGGCCAGAATTCCTGCCCAAATCGGAATTGCTGACGCTGGAGGAGTTAACGGTCCTGTGCGATGCCTTCATCGCGCGAGGTGTGACCAAAATCCGCCTCACCGGCGGCGAACCGCTGGTGCGCAAGGATGTCATCACCCTGATCGAGAATCTGGGCGCCCGGATTGGCAAGGCTGGCTTGAAGGAGCTTTGCCTGACGACAAATGCCACCCAGCTGCCAAAATACGCCGAGCGGCTCGCGAGTGCAGGCCTTCGCCGGCTCAATGTTTCGCTGGATTCATTGGACCCGGACGTTTTCAGCCGCCTGACGCGCGGCGGAAAACTGGACCAGACACTCGACGGCATTGCAGCCGCCAAGGCTACCGGTCTGCACATCAAGATCAATGCAGTCGCGCTGAAAGGCGCAAATGACGCCCATTTGCCCGATCTCATCCATTGGGCGCATGGGCAAGGCCATGATGTCTCCCTGATCGAGGTTATGCCGATGGGCGATATCGGTGTTGACCGGTCTGTCCAGTTTGTGTCCCTGCTCGATTTGCGGCGCGAATTCGAACGCCAGTGGACACTGACCGATCTGCCCGACAATACCGGCGGCCCGTCAGCCTATGTCAGGGTTGAGGAAACAGGTGGACGACTGGGCTTTATCTCGCCGCTGACCGGTAATTTCTGCGCCGGATGCAATCGCGTTCGTCTGACCTGCACCGGCCAGCTTTTCATGTGTCTGGGCAAAAATGGCTCTGTCGATCTGCGCGGCGCAATTCGGGATGGCGGCTTTGAAGCCGTCGATGCCCTGCTTGATCAGGCTATGGCTCACAAACCCCTGCAGCATGATTTCGACGTATCACCAGGCGCAAAACCATCGGTCGCGCGCGATATGGCCCGAACCGGGGGATAGGTCATGAATCTGACGCTGGAGTTTTTTGGTCCGCTTCAGGACAAGATGGGTTGCCCCTCCACCCGGATCCAACTGGAAAATGCGCCGCAAACTTTGTCGCAGCTATTGGAGCTTCTGAATGGCAAGCTGGATGATATAGCGCCGCTTCAGGATCCGCATATACGCTTGGCGATCAATGATGCGCTCTGCCCTTCGACTGAAACCCTGTCGCTGACAGACGGTGACCGCGTCGCATTCCTGTCGCCGTTTTCGGGCGGTTGATGCCAACGCCGGTCATCATCCTGACGGACGCGCCCTTGGATCTCGCCGCGCTGTCCGATCAACTGCCCATCGATCCCAAGACCGGGGCGACGTCCAGTTTCACCGGATATGTGCGCGAAAGCGGCGCGTTGATTGCGCTTGAATTGCTGCAGCATCCGGTGATGACACGTCATGCGCTCGACCAGATCGCGCAGACAGCCATGCAGCGTTTCGGCGTGCTGGGCCTGCTTTTGGTCCATCGCTATGGTCGTATGGGCATTGGCGAACCCATCGTTCATATTGCAGCGGCAGCGCCGCATCGCCGGGCGGCACTGGACGCGGTGAGTTTCACGATTGATGTCCTGAAAACACAAGCGCCCTTCTGGAAACGCGAATGGCGCAATGACAATTATGACTGGGTAGAACCCGGCGGTGCAGATCACGAAAAAGCCGCGCAATGGCTGGAGACAAAAACATGACCGACGCCCCTGATGTGGTTGGATTTGCCGTAATGACGGTCTCCGATACGCGGGACACAAAAACCGACAAGACCGGGCCATGGTTGCGCGAACAGATCACGGCGGAAAATCATGCCGTGATTGATCACGCCATCATCCCCGATGAAATTGCGGCAATTCAGACCCGGCTGAAAACCTGGATTGAAGATCCAGCCATTCACGCCGTCATCGCAACCGGCGGAACGGGTCTGACCGGGCGGGACGTGACACCGGAAGCCCTGCGCCCTCTGTTCGACAAGGAAATGGATGGGTTTGCGGCTGTATTTCACCAGGTCAGCTTCAAATCCGTGGGTGTCTCCACAATCCAGTCGCGCGCCATCGCCGGGATTGCGGGCGGCACCTATCTGTTCGCCATTCCGGGATCTTCGGGCGGCTGCCGCGATGCCTGGAACCATGTATTGCGAGATGAATTCGACCGAAACCATGGCCCGTGTAATCTGGTGGAACTGATCCCGAGGCTGATGGAGCGATAGAATGAGCAAATCTCTCACCCATCAGGATAGCGAGGGGCGCGTGCGGATGGTCGGCGTGGGCGAGAAACCCGCGACCCGTCGCCGCGCTGTGGCCGGTGCGCGAATTTCAATGTCCAAAACAGCATTTGCAGCAATAAATGCCGGACAAGGCCCTAAGGGAAATGCACTGCACACAGCCGAGATCGCCGGCATTATGGCCGCCAAGCGAACTGCGGAACTCATTCCACTCTGTCACCCGTTATCGCTTACCTCGGTCAAGGTGATGATCGAACCGCAGGACGCCGAACAAGCCTTCATTATTCGCGCTGAAGTAAAATGTGATGGCAAGACCGGCGTCGAAATGGAGGCGTTGACCGCAGCCTCGATTGCAGCATTGACGCTCTATGACATGACCAAGGCGCTCGATAAATCGATGACCATCAGCGATATCCGGCTGCTGGAAAAAAGCGGTGGCCAATCGGGCGATTATCAACGGGCCAAGCCAACAGAATGATCACGCTCGACACCGCCCTGACCCTGATCCGTGAACAGATCAAGCCCGTCGGGCCCGAAACAGTGGCGCTGGAAAGCGCCCGCGGGCGCAGGCTTGCGAGCGCTCTGTACGCGCGTCGCACCCAACCGCCTTTCGATGCATCGGCAATGGACGGGTATGCGATCCGTTCTGCCGATATGACCGGTGAGATCGTGTCACTGGCGCTTTCGGGCGAATCCGCCGCGGGTCATGCCAGCGCTCAACAGGTCGGCCCGGGAGAAGCGTTCAGAATTTCTACGGGTGCGCCCATGCCGGACGGTGCCGATCAGGTCGTGATTCAGGAAAACTGCACGCGCAAGAATGGCCGGATTGAGACGTCTGAACCTGCCCGCCCGGGGGCAAACATTCGAAAAGCTGGCATCGATTTTTCCAACGGCGATCTGCTATTACAGCAAGGGCATCGATTGACGGCGACAGCCATTTCGCTTGCCGCCAGCGCGGGTCTCGCCGAGGTCGTCGCATCGCGAAAACCGCGCATTGGCCTGCTGTCAACCGGAGACGAACTGGTTGAAATTGGTGCGGACACAGGGCCTGATCAGATCATCAACTCACTCGCGCCGGGATTGGGCGCGCAACTGCAGGAGTGGGGCGGAGAGCCGCAATTTCTCGGCATAGCACGCGATGACCCTGCCGACGTCAGACGCAAATTGTCGGCATCGGACGGCCTTGATTTGCTGATCACGATCGGCGGCGCTTCTGTTGGTGATCACGATCATCTGAGATCGGTTTTTGCGGAAATGGGCGGCCAGCTGGTCTTCGAGAAAATTGCGATAAAGCCGGGTAAACCGACCTGGTTTGGAAAACTCAAAAACACCTATGTCCTCGGCCTGCCCGGAAATCCGGTTTCAGCCATGGTGATGGCGCAACTCTGCCTGAAGCCCGCAATGGACAAATTGCTGGGCATCGAAGCGCCCGCTCTGTTTCTCAACGCGCCCCTCGGCGTCGACCTTCCGGCAAATGGCGCGCGCGAAAACATGATCCGGGCGCGTTCCGACCGTCAATCTGGCTTCATCGCGCCGCTCTCCAATCAGGATTCATCCGCTCTCTCGGCGCTTGCGGCATCCAATGCCCTGATCAGGCGACCGGCAAATGCAGGTCCGGCTCTGGCAGGTGAGATCGTCGATTACCTGCCGCTGGATCACGAATGACCGCGCTGGCCGGGCTGGCTGGCTTGTTTTTTCTGACCGCGCTGGCATACGCGTTGGTCGGTTTTGGTGGCGGATCGACCTATACGGCCCTGCTTGTTCTCGCCGACACCGATTTCCGAATTCTGCCAGCGATTTCACTAGCCTGCAACATCACTGTAGTGACCGGGTCAGTGGTGCAATACGCCTCCGCCAGGCTGATCCGTTGGGCCCGAATTTTGCCGCTTGTCGCGCTCTCTGTCCCGCTCGCCTGGTTTGGCGGGCGGATGGAAATTCCGGAACAGACGTTCATCACACTGCTCGGACTGGCCCTCCTCGCCTCGGCCGCCGCGCTTGCCTTTCGGCCACCCGCGCAGGACAGCCGGACAGTCAGCATGCCGGTCTGGACCGGGCCTGCGCTGGGCGGAAGTATCGGTTTTCTCGCTGGACTGGTTGGCATTGGTGGCGGAATTTTTCTGGCCCCAATTCTTCATTTTCTGCAGTGGGGTAAAGCCAGGGAAATCGCGGCCGCCGCGTCGATTTTCATTCTGGTAAATTCGATTGCCGGTCTGGCAGGACAGGCCCAGCGCCTGTCGGGAACCGGTGATGTCGCAGCGCTCCTTCAATACTGGCCGCTTCTGCCAGCAGTTCTCATCGGCGGGCAAATCGGTGTCTGGCTGGGCCGCACACGAACCTCGGACGCCTGGCTGATCCGCCTCACTGCGCTTCTCGTGCTGTTTGTCGCCTTGCGCCTTTTATGGCGCGCATCGGGGCTGTAGGAAGGGCCATGGTTGTTCGTGGTTTCTGGCTATCTCTGGGACTATTATCGCTCGCGCTGGGTGCCGTGGGCGTGTTCGTGCCATTATTGCCAACAACGCCTTTCATCCTGCTCGCCGCCTATTGTTTCGCGCGCTCATCCCGACGATTGCACCACTGGCTACTCAACCACGGCACTTTCGGGCCGCTGATCGAGAACTGGAATCGCTATGGCGCAATTGCCCGGCCCGCAAAATTTCTGGGCATCGCCTCGCTGGTCGCCGTCATCGGGCTCTCGGTCTTACTGGGTGCCCCGCCGGGCATTCTCATCATTCAGGCTTTCATCCTCACAGCAACAGGCCTGTTCATTGTCTCGCGTCCCTTGCCGCCGCGTTGACCCCAAGGCTGATTGGCCTAGCGCCTCGAATTCGCAAGCTGCTTGATTTTTAGATCGCAGCTTGTCTCATTGTTGAACACGATAGCTGGAGCTGTCATTCGATCACCTGGTTCTGGCTGCGAATTTCACACCACAAGGGCAGCGTCACTGACAGCAGAGCACTCTTGACCTGTCGCCAATCACGCTCGACAGCACAGCCATGACCCATAGCGCACACAATATGAGCCAGTTCGACGCCGTTGTTGTCGGTGCCGGTGCCGCCGGTCTTTTTTACGGTGCGCGGGCGGGCGAGCTCGGCTTGCGGGTCCTGGTGGTTGATCACGCCGCAAAGCCCGCCGAAAAGGTCCGTATATCCGGCGGCGGTCGATGCAATTTCACCAACCGCCATACACGTCCGGAAAATTTCATCTCCGGCAATCCCCACTTTGCCAAATCTGCGCTGGCGCGATTTACGCCGCAGGATTTCATTGACCGGCTCGCGCGTCACAATATTGGCTGGCATGAAAAAGCGCTGGGGCAATTATTCTGCGACGGGCGGTCCGGGGCCATTATCGACATGCTGACTGGGGAGCTAGCTCAATCTGGCGGGACATTGCGTCTCGGCACCACCATTGACGACGTCGCCAGAACAGAAAATGGTTTCTGTCTCAACACATCAGGTGGAATCGTAAATTGCGACAGGCTGGTAATTGCCAGCGGCGGACTGTCCATTCCCAAAATGGGCGCCTCCGGATTCGCCTATGACGTCGCGCGCCAGTTCGGCCACACAGTCATTGACCCACGCCCCGCACTTGTTCCCTTCGTCTTTGAAGGTCGCGACAAGGTCGATTTTGCAGCAATCTCCGGCCTGTCCTGCCCGGTTCAGGCCCGCAATGATCGCGCGGCATTCGACGAAGCCATGTTGTTTACGCATAGAGGTTTGTCGGGACCGGCCATATTGCAAATCTCGTCTTACTGGGCCGAGCGAGAAACAATCACGCTGGATTTGTTGTCGGGACTGGAAGCCGCGACAGCGTTGAAAAATTTCAAGAGCGATCATCCAAAGAAGAGTCTTGCCAGCGCTTTGGAAACCCTGCTGCCAAATCGGCTCGTGGGGTTGTTGACAGAGCGCGGCGACATTCCCGAAATGCCGCGCCTGGCTGACATGTCCCATGCAGGAATTGAAAGCGTTGTGACAGGGCTTTCAAACTGGACGATAAAACCTGCGGGAACCGAAGGGTGGCGGACCGCGGAAGTCACCGCGGGCGGCATCGACACCGACGGCCTGTCATCGGCAACAATGGAAAGCCGGATCGTGCCGGGCCTCTATTTCATCGGTGAATGCGTTGATGTCACCGGGTGGTTGGGCGGTTATAATTTTCAATGGGCATGGGCCAGCGCCTCTGCCGCCGCGAGGGCCGGATAAAGACGCGCGTGATCGGGCAATTCGCGGTTTCAGGTCTGCTTCGAATAATCGACGAAGCATCCTTCGCTGCATTCATGCGGCTCGGCGCCAATCCAGACGGATAGGCGGTCCGGAAAATGTCGGGAAAATTGCCGACGATTCCTGACCGTCATGCCGAGATCCTTGATCAGCCCGTTTTCGATTCCGTAAATCCAGCCGTGGATGGCAAGTTCCTGCCCTTTGGCCCACGCATCATGAACGATGGGGTTGCAGGCGACAGACCTGACCTGCGCGGCCACATTGGCTTCGCACAGCGCGTCCAGACGCTTCTTCGGATCAGTCAATCGTAACAGATGTGTCGCCATTTCATCTGAGACATCCCGGATCGGCTGCAGCCAGTGGTCGATCAATCCATGCCGCTCGCCCGACATTGCCGCCGCGACGCCGCCACACCCGTAATGGCCACAGACAATGATGTGACGGACTTTGAGAGCTTCAACAGCAAACTGGAGAACGGACAGGAAATTGGCATCCTGGGCTGGGGCCAGATTGGCAACATTGCGGTGCACGAACAGCTCGCCCGGGTCGAGACCGACAATGTCATTCGCCGGCACCCGGCTATCCGAACAGCCAATCCAGAGATATTCAGGGTTTTGCTGGCTGGCGAGCCGTTGGAAAAACGCCGGATCACTCCGGGTTTTGGTCTCGGCCCAATCCTGATTGTTTTCCAGAAGATCTTCTATCATCGACGCTTCCGGCTTACCGGCCTCCTGTTTCTATCGGTTGAAGGTGACGGCAAACCACAACTTGTTGCGATCGGCCGGACCACCCGTCGGTCCGTCATAGAACGCCCCTTTTAGCTGCAGCGAGACATGCTCGTTCAGACGCGTCGTCGCGACCACATCAAACTCGGAGCCCAGCGAGCCACCGCCATTCTCGGCTTCGAAATCATGATAAAAGGCCGCCAGCGACAAGGCCTGCCCGAAAGGGGATTCCGGCACATTCCAACCGCCGCGAAGGTAAATATCCCGTACGCCATTCGCCGGCGTCCCCAGAAAAACGTCCGCCCAGCCCTGAAAAGCATGAAGCGTTGCCAGCGGCGTTGCAAAGCCGCGCGTACCATCGCCTTCCAGATTGTCGATACCGACACCGGCCGAAAATCCGTTCTGGGCAATATTCGCCTGAGCGCGAAACATGCCGAGCTCGAAACTGGATGGATTATTTCCATAATCAGTCTGATGCGCATATTCGAGAAAATAGGTGACGGTCGGCCCGCCATCATTGGTAATTTCACCTTGCCAGCGAACGCCATAAGTCGCGGAGGACAAGGCAGCCGCGTCCTGATTGTCAATCAGAAAGGCAAAACCGGATAAACGCCCGGCCGTCGCCTGAAAGTCTGCCGTCAGGGCGTGCCCGTCGAGATCCCACTCTCCAGCCGGGTGATCATCACCAAAAATACGATTGACGCGGTCCAGGTAGAGGTAGTTGACCGTCAGGTTTTCAATGCTTTGATTGGAAACCCGAAATGCATCGAACGTTTGCTCATTCTGCCTGAACCCGACATTTCCAACATAGCGAGCATCGCCCAGAATAACCCGCTGGCGACCCAGGGTGAGCGTCGTGTCATCAAATCCGGAATATACAATCTGGGCGCGGTTCAGCTCGGTCTCTTCCGGATCCGCCACAACCGGATAGGCACCATTCCCGTTGGTTGTGGAATTGAAATCATCGACAAGGTGCAACACATTTTCCGCTTCAATCAGAAAACGGAAGCCCTCCATCTCGCCGCTGTCAAACCCCAGCCGGGTTCTCAATGTCAAAGCCTGCGCCGGGTCGGCGAACCCGTCCATATCCACCATTTCATACCGCAACCGGGCATTCAGCGTGAAATCGGGATCGGCCACCACAGGTGCGGACATGGCGATTTGCAAGGCAAGTGCGCTGGCGCAGACAAACATCGGCTTTTTCGAAACGGTCATGAATTCAGTCCCTGTCTTGGTCTCACTGGACCAGAGGTGATGTGGCACCCTTGAGCTCGACGCCGGTGACGTTCGCTTCCCCGATGATGAGTGAAATGAATTGCGAAACAGCCCGTCGCCAACTTGCATCACGCAGGAATTCCTCGATCAGCGGGCGCGCGGCCTCGAACTCCGGAATGCCGCCATCGATTTTTTCGTCCAGGCGGATGATGTGGAAACCGTACGGTGTCTCCACCGGTTTCTTGCTGATTTCGCCGGGTTTCATCTCACGCAGCGCGGCTTCGAACAGAGGCGTCGTCTGACCCACAGACAATTGCCCCAGCCGCCCGCCTTCATTCGCGGAAGCGCAATCGGATCGTTCTCTCGCCATTCGTTCGAACTGACCGGCTTTTTCCTGGAGGGCTTCAATCAGCACAACGGCCTCGCGACGCGCGCGTGAATAGGCCAGCGCGTCGCGTTTATCCGCCTGCAGCAGAATATGAGCGGCTTCATACAGATCCGAGGTCAAAAACCGCTTTTTATTGTTCTCGAAATAGCGGCGGCACGATGCCTCGTCAGGTTCAGGGGTCGTCACCTGCGCATCCAGAATCTGACGGACCAGCGCATCTTCATCCGTCTCACGGCGCCCCGCCTCGTCGGTTTGAGGCTGCGCAACAAGACCGATGGATCTGGCTTTCTGAAGTAGAGCTTCACGAATAACCAGAGCCTCAGCGGCCGCCGCCCAGGCCTTCTCCGGGCGGTCGGCATCATGGTTTTGCGCCTCGGTCGCGATGGATTCAGCGGAGATTTCCACACCATTGACCGACACCGGAATAACCTTGCCCGGTGAATTGGAAATCAAGGAGGTTCGGCTCATTTGCTTTCCCCTTTGGCAGGTTTACGGCGCACGACCTGGTATCCGCTTCGGAAGACATAGCGGAAGGGCGCACTGAACATGTGCACCAGCCGTGTGAACGGAAAGACGAGGAAAATCGTCAGTCCAAGGAAAATATGCATTTTGAAGATCCAGTGCGCATTGGCGATATGATCGGCAGCGCCGGCCTGGAAAGTGAAAATGCCCTGTGCCCAGCTCATGAAGGTCACCATTTCATGGCCATCGAGATGGTTCATGGAAATCGCGATGGTCCCGAGCCCGAGCAGCAATTGTGCATAAAGCAACAACAGGATCGCCATATCCGGAAAACTGGTCGTTGACCGGATTCTGGCATCAAAGAGACGGCGGTGCAGGAGCAGGCTCGCGCCAATCAGCGCGAAGACGCCGGCCACACCGCCAGCGATAATGGCCAGCAATTGTTTGGCACCATGGCTGATCCCTAACGCGTCAAACAGAGCGATTGGCGTCAGAAGACCGACCAGATGGCCGAAGAAAATTACCAATACACCCAGGTGGAACAGCACCGATCCGAGGATTAATTGCTTGCGACGCAGAAGCTGGCTCGACCCGGCGCGCCAGGAATAGGGCTCACGGTCATAACGAATGATCGACCCGACCGCGAGCACAGACAGACAGATATAGGGATAAAGTCCGAAGACCGCCGTGTTCAGAAAATCACTCATGACTGAGGTCCTTTATTCAGGTCGGATTCAGGCGGCGGTGTCATGCGCGAAAGCATGTCGTCCGCGACCGGGCAACCAGCTTCAGGGTCAGGCCCGAACACGACCTGTTCCTCCGCCCATGCCTTGTCCATGGCTTCCAGAGACTCATCTTCCGACGCCGGTGTTTCCACGCTAGCGCCTTCAATCGACACCGTTCGGTCAGCGAGTTCTCCCATAGCCTTGAACACGTTGGCGTAAACGCTCTTGCGTTTGCGCAAACGCTCGGCCAGGGCATCCAGCACATGGGCCGTTTCGCCCAACAGGGCGCGGGCTTCGTTCACCGGCTGTGTCGACAAAAATTCGAGGAAGAGCGGCAGAAAATCCGGCAGTTCACCCGCAACCATTTCGAGGTCGTTTTGCTGGTAAAGCGCCAAAAGATCGACCATCGCCTGCCCGCGGTCACGGCTTTCACCATGAATATGCTCGAACAGGTGAAGCGACAGGGTTCGCGATCGGTCGAACAGCATGACATAGCGTTCCTGCAAGTCATACAGATCGCGAGAGGCTATCTGGTCGGCCAGACGCCCCATATTTTGCCGCGCCCGCACCGACAACAGGGCTTCGCTTTCCATGACACCGCCAAATTCACCGGCGGCATCCGCAATCTCCTGAGTCGGATAGCTGAGCAGAGCCGCAAGTATCCTGAAGGTCTGGGCCATCAGCTTTTCTCCATGGGTGTGACCTGGGCCCGTCGTCGCGGCCCGCCAAACAGCGAAGGCTTGCTGTTTCCATCCGAGCAACCATTCCCGAAACTGAACCCGCATTCGCCGCGAATATCGAAGGCTTCCTCGGCTTCCTCGCGATGCGAGGTCGGGATCACAAAACGGTCTTCGTAATTGGCGATGGCCATGATGTGATACATGTCCTCGATCCATGCCTGATTGAGGCCGACTTTTTCTGCGATCGATGGATCGATGACACCCTCTACCGTTTTGGCCCGCATATAGGCGCGCATGGCGAGCATGCGTTCCAGCGCGACGGCGACAGGAGCTTCGTCCCCGGCAGTAAGCAGGTTTGCGAGATAACGCAGCGGGATGCGCAAGGAGCGCACATCCGGCATTTCACCATCGGTTTCCAGCGCACCGGATTCGGCCGCATTCTTGATCGGCGAGAGCGGCGGCACATACCAGACCATGGGCAGTGTCCGGTATTCCGGGTGAAGCGGGAATGCGACTTTCCAGTCGATGGCCATTTTGTAGACCGGCGATTGCTTGGCCGCTTCCAGCCAGGCTTCCGGAACACCATCCTTGCGGGCTTGCGCCTGCACTTCGGGATCATGGGGGTCGAGGAAAATATCAAGCTGCGCCTGATACAAATCCTTCTCGTCTTCCATTGACGCAGCTTCTTCAATCCGGTCAGCGTCATAGAGCATCACGCCGAGATAGCGGATCCGGCCCACGCAGGTCTCAGAACACACCGTCGGCTGTCCAGCCTCGATCCGCGGATAACAGAAGGTGCATTTCTCGGATTTTCCGCTGGCCCAGTTGAAGTAGATTTTTTTGTAGGGGCAGCCGGACACGCACATGCGCCAGCCCCGGCATTTTTCCTGGTCGATCAGGACAATGCCGTCTTCCTCGCGCTTGTAGATCGCACCCGACGGACACGCCGCTGCACAAGTCGGATTGAGGCAATGCTCACACAGACGCGGCAGATACATCATGAAGGTGTTTTCGAATTCGCCGTAGATTTCCTTCTGGACGCCTTCGAAATTGTAGTCTTCAGACCGTTTTGAGAACTCGCCACCGAGAATTTCTTCCCAGTTCGGACCCCATTCGATTTTCTCGATCCGCTCGCCCGAAATCAGTGAACGCGGGCGCGCAGTCGGGAAAGCCTTCGACTCGCCGGCCGTATGCAGGTGCGAATAATCGAAAGTGAAAGGCTCATAATAATCGTCGATCTGCGGCAAGTCCGGATTGGCGAAAATTTTCGCCAGAATCCGCCACTTCGAACCCATTTTGGGATGCAACGACCCGTTACCTGAC
>BQJI01000043.1 GCA_021604625.1 Hyphobacterium sp.
TTTGCCGGAGGATCGAAATTGTTTGCATGGTGGGGAGATGCGGCATTCGGGTCGAGCCACCAGGCGCGATCAAATTGTGTGCCGACATTGACAGTGGAGGAAAACGGGACGAGCGCGATTTCCAGCATGTCGGGATCGTCAGCATTGTCGTGCAGGATTTCCGTCAATAATAGCGCGGCATCGCGCAGAGCGCTGATTTTCGAGCCGGACATGGAGCCGGTATTATCGAGCACCATAACCAGTTCCAGAGCGGTCCGGGCCCGACGGACTTCGGTTTCCCAGTCAACCGTCAAATGGTCGATACCGATCAGGCCAAGAAAGGCCGTTTGAACCTGGGAGGTTCCAGAGACCGTCACGATGTTGTTGGTGTTATCGACCAAGACGATTACCGGGCCCAGATTGCCAATTTCATAGTCCGGATAATTCGCGAAGACGATTGACTGGGCGAGACTTATGGCGTCTTGCGGGATCAGGTTCGGCGAAGCCCCGACTGCCAGAGCTGCGGCATCCAGCGATTCCGCAAGACGCGCGCGGGCATTCATGGCCTGATTGAAATCCACTGCACCGCCGCCCATCACCACCACCGGCACGAGCATGAGCGAAAAAATCATGGCGACATTGCCACGCGTGTCGTTTCGGAATGAGTTGAGCCAAGAGCGGCGCATTTGCCGATGTCCTTCCGGGTTTGAAGGACAAGGGTTTCGCAAAATGGAACCTCGCGCACGGGATTCCCGTCCGCGAGGTTAATAATCAGTCGACCTGATAGTTTTGTTTAACGCGAAATCCGCAAATTGCTGAGATCGCCCGCAATGATCTCGAAGGCATTTTCCAGTGCTTCATTCGACGGACTGTCGAAATAGAGGCTCGGATGCGAGGCGCAATTTTCCATCAACTGGCGGGTCGAGGACGAACTGACCTGAAAAGTGATGGTGTAGACGCGGATGCCCTGGTCGCGTGCGTATTGGCAGGCTGCCGTTGTGCGGTCATCAAGCGCATCTGCCAGCTGGCTGCTGGACGATGTGCGGACGCCGAGGCGACCGTGGGTAATGTAGCCATAAGCATTATAGCGCGACATCAGGTCAGTGCTGCTGCCGCTGAGAACATTATTGCCATCGGTCAGTATCACCATCGCCTTGATAGTCCGGCGATCGCCGTATGCCACGCCTTCGGTGAAAGGTTCTTGCGGCGACAGGAGGCGGACGCCCCAGCCAATTCCGTTGGGAATGTTGGTGTTGCCGCTCGCATCCATGGCGGAAATGGCATTGTCCACTGTGCGGCGGTTATTGGTCATCGGCGTTACAGGGGTTGTTGTGCAGCCCTCATTCGGGCCACCGCCCGATGGTCGTCCACGGTCGTATTTGGTGATGTCAGCGAGCACGAAGAACAGTGCATCAAGCCCAAGTGAATCGAACAATCCGCCGAGCAGGCCGTCATCGTCGTCCAGATAACTATTGCTGAAGCCGCCTGAATCCGGCTCGTCTGGCGCAAAGAATGGAATAAATAGCGATTCCGGATTCGCGCGATTGGGCGCGAGGTCTTCGATGTCCAGCGGCACGGTCCGCGCTTCGACGCAGCCTTCCCAACTGGTATTGCGAAGGTCATCAAACAAATCCCAATGGGTTCTGAAACCGGTATCCGGAACTTCTTCGGTCCTGCACCGGAGTCGGCCGCGTCGTCCACGTCGCCGGCATACTTCCACTTCCGCGCCGTCATCATCTCCACTTTGCCATTCTGCATGGATCGGGCTCAAGCCATCGGGGTCCAGCCACCAGGACCGAGCAAATTGCTGGCCTACATTTACCGTGGCGGCGAAGGGTACGAGGCCGATTTGCACGTCGTCGGGCTCCTGAGCCCCCGTGAACAGAATTTCGGTCAGAAGCGCAGCGGAATCTCGCAAGGACCGGATTTTCGAACCGCGCATTGAGCCGGTATTGTCTAGGACCATGACGAGTTCGAGATTTTGCTGGGCGCGGCGGACTTCGCTGGTCCAGTCCACATTGATGTAATCCATACCCATAATGCCGAGCAGTGTGGTGGGAACATGCGATTGGCCGGATATCCGGACGATGCCCTCATCACTGTCGACACTGATCGTCACAGAATGTACCTGTCCGACCTCGCGTGACGGATAATTGGCTTCGATATAATCGAGCGCCATCTGTTCGGCATCGGCGATGGCGAGATTGGGTTGTGACCCAACGGCCAGAGCCGCCGCGTCAAGTGCCTCGGCCAGACGTCCACGGGCATTCATGGCCTGTGCGAAATCAACAGCACCGCCGCCCATGACCGATACCGGTACGAGGGAAATTGCAAATATCGTTGCGACATTGCCACCGGTTGCACGGAGGAATCGTTTCAATTTTGAAAAAATGCTGGCCATTTGCACAAGCCTTTATTCACCAATTCTGATCGGATCATGCGTCAGACCCCTTAAGATCACGTGCAAAGACAGGGTTTCCCGAAGATTAAGGCCGGGCTAGTCATGGATGACAAAAGGATACTGGCCCCGTGACTCTCGACACGTTCGCTTCCGTACAATCCTGTCTCGCTGATCTTGTCGCTTTCCCGACGGTTTCACGTGACAGCAATCTTGAGCTGATCGACTATGTCGAAAAGCGTCTGGCCGGGCTCGGTGCGGTGTGTCAGCGCACGGTTGATGAGCCAGGCAAGAAAGCCAATCTTCATGCCATTCTGGGCCCGCAAATCGATGGCGGTGTTGTCCTGTCGGGTCATACGGATGTTGTACCCGTCGACGGGCAGGACTGGACGAGTGATCCGTTTTTATTGACGCCGGTCTGGAACCGTTTGTTCGGGCGCGGAACGTGCGACATGAAAGGTTTTATCGCCTGCTGCCTGGTTCTGGCCGAGACCTACGCCAGGCTGGATTTGAAACGACCGGTTCACTTTGCATTTTCCTATGACGAGGAGGTCGGATGCCTCGGTGCACCGAAAATGATCCGCGAAATGACGGCGTCGGGGCCGCAACCGGCCATCGCCATTATCGGCGAACCCACAGGCATGAAAGTCGTGACCGGTCATAAGGGGCTCTATTCGGTTCGCGTCGACGTTGAAGGGCTGGAAGCGCATTCCTCCAAGGTCGGCGACGGTGCCTGCGCGGTGACACACGCCGTGCCGCTGATGCAGTTTCTTGTCGAACAGGCGCAAGTCTGGCGTGCCGCTGCGCCAGCTGACAGCCCGTTTGATCCGCCCTTCGGAACCATCACTATCGGTCAGATGGAGGGCGGGACCGCGACAAATATTCTGGCTCGCCGAGCCTGGTTTGAAAGCCTCATGCGCCCCGCGCCGTGGGATGATGCACGCTCGGTGGGTGATGAATTGCGAATGCGCGCAGAAAAGGTTCAGCAGGAAATGCAGGCCGTGGCACCGAATGCGCGCGTGACGGTTACCCAACGCTCTGACGCGCCGCCTTTGCGTCCAGAACCCAATGGTGCGGCCGAGGCGCTGGCCCGACGTCTGACGGGTGACAATGCCCAGCGCCATGTTTCGTTCGGAACCGAAGCCGGGCAATTTCAGTCCGCCGGCCTGTCTTGTGTGGTTTGCGGGCCCGGTTTTATTGATCAAGCGCACAAGCCTGACGAATTTGTCGATGTTGAACAATTACACCAATGCGTGGCATTTCTTGAACGCTTGTCCGCCTATTTAATGGAATAAATTTGCCATGTATGAACGTTCCGAACCCCTGCATGTTCTGACACCCGCTCCGGAAACACCGGGTCGTGGTATTTTTGTGTTTGGCGCTCCACGCGGCGGAACGTCGATGGTGGCCGGGGCATTGCGGATATTGGGCTCGAACATGGGCGCGCGGCAGGGCAATGGAAATAACGAGGATCTGGATATTCAGGAAGCGCGCGGCAATGTCGGTGAGCTAGGCGATCCGGAACATAGCGCGTTCAAAGAGGCCGTCTTGCGTATGCGCCCTGTGATCGAAGCTCGCGCCCGGTTACCTGAAAGCTGGGGGTGGAAAGATCCTCACGGTGTGCTTTACGCGAAAGCGATTGAAGATTTACTGCCCGCACCGCGTTTGATCTGCGTGATGCGCGACCCTCAAGCGGTAGCAGAGCGCATTCGCCTGATAACCGGCAAACCATCCCTGGTCACACTTGATGAAACGCTTGGTCTTTACCAGCGCTGCCGGGCCTATCTTGCTGACTCGACGGCTCCGGCTGCGCTGATCAGTTATGAAAAGGCGCTGGTCAGGCCAGAGCTATTTGTCGAACAATTGATCGCGTTTTGTGGCTTGTCTCCGACCCAAGACCAGATCGACGAGACAATCGGCTTTTGTTATCCCGAACGTGGGCATGCAAGCCCAACCAATCCGGGCTGGCCGCGGGACGGTGCGCTCTAGGAAACCGCTTTGAGCGGGCTGCCTTTCTGGGCTTCGGCGCGATCTTTGTTCCAGTAGGAAACAGACGGCACTTTTGAACGGTCGCAGCGGTCCGCATATTTGCGCGCGATCTCTGTGACTTCATCCATCAGACCCGCTTCCAGCGTTATCGGACTGAGGCCAAGTTTCAGGAAAGTCTCGTTTTCAACGTGAAGCTCGTTTTCGTCCGCTTCATTGCGCGGGTTTGGAAGATAGGCGATCTCTGCTGAGGTCATGTCAGCGATCATTTTGGCCAGTTCCCGAACACGATGCGTTTCCGTCATCTGGTTCATGATGTGGACGCGTTCGCCGGTTTGAGGGCGATTTTCCAGCGCCAGTTCGATACAATGCACGGTGTCCTGAATGTGAATGAAGGCGCGCGTCTGTCCGCCGGTACCATGAACGGTTAACGGGTGGCCAACGGCAGCCTGCATCAAGAAGCGATTGAGAACCGTGCCGTAGTCGCCGTCATAATCAAACCGGTTGATCAGGCGCTCATCCTTGCGGGTTTCATTGGTTTGCGTACCCCAGACGATGCCCTGGTGGAGGTCGGTGATCTTGGTACCGTCATTCTTGTTATAGAAATGGAAGAAGAGCGCGTCCTGGGTCTTGGTCATATGGTAGATTGACCCCGGATTGGCGGGGTAGAGAATCTCTGTGTCGACCAGGCCTTGCGGCGTGTCGACTTTCACCGAAAGGTAGCCTTCAGGAATTTTCATTCCTGCTGTGCCATAGCCATAAACGCCCATGGTTCCCAGGTGGACCAGATGGATGTCGAGACCTGAATCCACGATGGCCGCGAGCACATCATTGGTGGCGTTCAGATTGTTGTCGACGGTGTAGCGTTTGTGGCGCGCGGACTTCATCGAATAGGGTGCAGCGCGTTGTTCCGCGAAGTGAACGATTGAATCCGGGTTCTCGGCCAGAATGAGATCGAGCAATTCCTGATAATCCTTGCCGACATTCAAATCGACAAAACGAATTTCCTTGCCGGACACTTCCTTCCACGCCGCGAGACGAACGCTCAACGGCTGTATCGGTGTCAGGCTGTCCACTTCGAGCTCGATGTCGATCTTGCGCCGGGAAAGGTTGTCGACGATGACCACGTCGTGGCCAATATTTGAAAGGTGGAGAGCAGTGGGCCAACCGCAAAAACCGTCGCCGCCGAGAACGATCACCTTCATGATGGACACCTGTATTGTACTGTTGAAACCTGATTGGCGAGCCTTGTCGCAAGGTGAGGGCTTGATGACAAGCCTTGGCTGCGCAAAACAAGCAGGAATACTATGCGCTATATTGTCTCGAAAGGATGCTGTTTTTGCCTGAAATCGAACCCCTCGCACCATTTTCTGATGCCTATCTGATTGAACCCCGTCGCTTTGGCGATGAACGCGGGTGGTTCGAGGAAGTCTGGAATGAAACGCGGTTTCAGTTGCTTACCGGTGTGGCCTGTCATTTTGTGCAGGATAATGCATCTCGGTCTGTGGCCGCTGGCACGGTGCGGGGCCTGCATTTTCAATCGCCGCCCATGGCCCAGGCCAAGCTGGTGCGATGTCCGAGGGGCGCGATTTTTGACGTTATCGTGGATATTCGCCATGGCTCACCGACTTTCGGAAAATGGGCCGGAGCTGATCTGAACGCGGACAATGGACACCAGTTATGGGTGCCGCGGGGTTTTGCCCATGGTTTCGTGACGCTGGAGCCCGATAGCGAAATTGCCTACAAGGTCGATAATCCCTACTCGGCGGAACATGATGGCGGGATATTCTGGGACGACCCGGCGATCGGGATTAAATGGCCGTTTGAAACCGGGCGCGCGGTCTTGTCCGACAAGGATTACAAGGCACCCAGACTGGCAGATTCGCCGCGATTGTTCGAGTTCGGCGAATGAAGATTCTTGTTATCGGTTCTACCGGGCAGGTTGCCCGCGCGCTGCTTCGCCAGGCCGGAGCGCATGATGTCATTGCTGTCGGAAGGCCACAGATTGATCTCGCCAATCCGACCGGGCTGGCGGATATCGTCGGGCAAGTGGCACCGGATGCCATTATTAATGCCGCCGCCTATACAGCGGTTGACCAGGCCGAAGACGAATTTGACGCCGCACGGGCTCTAAATGAAACCGGTCCTGCGGCTTTGGCGCGCGTGGCCGAGGCGAGGCGTCTACCTTTTCTGCACATCTCGACGGATTATGTCTTCAACGGTCTGGGCGGTGCGCCCTATGCCGAAACAGCCGATACCGCGCCTCTGAATGTTTATGGTCAGACAAAGGCCGATGGGGAAAAGGCTGTCATGAACATCAATCCGGCGGCGCTGATTGTTCGCACCAGCTGGGTTTACGCGTCGGAGGGCAATAATTTTGTTCGTACCATGCTGCGTCTTGGCGCTGATCGCGATCAACTGAATGTGGTGGAGGATCAGATTGGTCGACCTACCGAAGCCCACTCACTGGCAGACGCATTGCTATCGCTGGCAGAACAAATGCGTGGCGGTGCTTCCGGTGGGTTGTTGCATGTCGCTAATTCAGGGGAAGCCAGCTGGCGTGATCTGGCTGAGGCAGCTACGTCCGGTGCGGGTATGACGACGCAAATCAACGGTATTCCCACTAGCGCCTATCCGACGCGGGCGCGGCGTCCGGGCGATACTCGTCTTGATTTATCCAAGGCGCGCAATGAGTACGGTATAGTGCTTCCGGACTGGCAGGCATCGCTGCAAACCTTCCTTGAAATGATGGGCGTGAGTGGACGCCGCGCGTAAGAGCGGGTAAACGGCGCGCGACTCTCAAACAGGCGAGCGATGCGGCTCGCGACGGTCCGGCAATTAAAAGGAGTTTGGCATGGCTGTACGGGTTGCCATTACGGGATTTGGGCGCATTGGCCGTCTGGCTTTGCGCGCGGTGCTGGAAGAGAAGCGCTGGGGCGAGATCGAAATCGTTGCGATCAATGATTCCTCGACACCGGAAACCAATGCTCATCTTCTGACCTATGACAGCGTGCATGGCCGCTATCCGGGCACGATCACCGTTGGCGATGACTGGATCGATGCCGGGTTTGGCAAGATCCAGAAAGTTTCCAACCGCGATCCGTCGCAATTGCCGTGGGGCGATATGGGCATTGATCTGGTGCTGGAATGCACCGGCAAGTTCAATTCAAAAGACGCTGCGATGGCTCACATTGAAGGTTCGGGCGCAAAGAAAGTCTTGTGCTCCGCTCCGGCAAAAAATGCTGACAAGACGATCGTTTATGGTGTGAACCATGACCAGTTGTCGGCTGATGATCTGGTGGTTTCGAATGCGTCCTGCACCACAAATGGTCTCGCGCCGGTGGCCAAGGTGTTGAATGATGCTGTCGGCATCGAGCGTGGTCATGTCACAACAATACATGCCTATACCGGTGACCAGCCGACTCTGGACCGCAATCACAAGGATCTTCATCGCGCCCGTGCTGCTGCGATGTCGATGGTGCCGACCTCGACGGGTGCCGCCAAGGCCGTTGGCCTTGTTCTTCCCGAGCTGGTGGGCAAGCTGGACGGCGCGGCCGTCCGGGTACCAACGCCGAATGTGTCGCTGATTGATCTGGTATTTACACCCTCAAAGGAAACCAGCATTGACGAGATTAATGCCGCGATCCGTGCCGCTGGCGACGGACCGATGAAGGGCATTCTTGGCTATGATGATATTCCGCTGGTCTCGATCGATTACAATCACGATAGCCGCTCCTCGGTCGTCGCGATCGACAAGACGAATGTCATCGATGGCAAGCTGGCCCGCGTCATGACCTGGTATGACAATGAATGGGGTTTTGCCTGCCGAATGATTGATACCGCCGTCGCCATGGGCAAATTTATCTAGACGTCGAGCATGGGGATCATCATGGGTTTGCGCCGGATTGAAGACGCGGATGTGAACGGCAAGCGGGTTCTGGTCCGTGTCGATTTCAATGTGCCGATGAAGGATGGCGTGGTGACTGATGCCACGCGGCTGATGTCTGCATTGCCGACGATCAGCCATCTGAAATCGGCCGGGGCGAAAGTCATTCTGCTGGCGCATTTCGGTCGCCCGAAAGGCCAGCGGGTTGCTGAAGCATCGTTGATGCCCGTGGTAGCGCCGCTGGCCGACATGCTGGCGGCGCCGGTTGAGTTCGCTGATGATTGCGTTGGGCCTGCTGCAAAGGCGGCGATTGATGCGCTTGAAGCCGGTGGCGTTTTGTTGCTGGAAAATACGCGCTTCCATGCCGGTGAAGAAACGAACGATCCTGACTTTGCAGCCGAGCTGGCAAAGCTTGGCGATCTTTTTGTGAATGACGCTTTTTCGGCGGCGCATCGTGCGCACGGATCGACGGCGGGTATCGCCGACCTGCTGCCGGCCTATGCGGGGCTGGCGATGCAGCGTGAGCTGGATCATCTGTCGCAGGCGCTGCGTGACCCAAAGCGTCCGGTCATTGCCATTGTCGGTGGGGCAAAGGTTTCGACCAAAATTGCCTTGCTGGAAAATCTCGTCACCAAGGTCGACAAGCTGTTTGTTGGCGGGGCGATGGCGAATACATTCCTTGCGGCTCAGGGTCATGATGTTGGCAAGAGCCTGTATGAAGACGATTTCGCCGATACGGCGCGCACGATCATGGAGGCGGCGCGTAACCATGGCTGCGAGATGATCCTGCCGGAGGATCTGGTCTGCGCGCGCGAGTTCAAGCCCAATCCGGAAACGTCGACCGTGCCGGTTGATGCCATTCCTGCGGACATGATGGCGCTCGATTGTGGTCCGGCGACAGTGGATGGGCTGGCGGATTCGATTGATGCTTGCCGTACATTGATCTGGAATGGCCCGCTCGGCGCGTTTGAAACGCCGCCGTTTGATACCTCCACCGTTGAAGCCGCGAAATATGCCGGTGCTCGCGCTCGTGAGAATAATCTGATCGCTGTTGCAGGCGGCGGCGATACCGTTGCGGCACTCAATCAGGCCGGAGCGTCGAGCGATTTTACTTTCATCTCGACGGCGGGTGGCGCTTTCCTGGAATGGATGGAAGGTAAAACACTGCCGGGCGTGGAAGCCGTTACCGATTAACGCTAGACTTTGAAAAATTTCTGATCTGCTGGGGATAAGACGATGGATCTCGAACAACTGAACGATATTGCCACGCAAATGGTGGCACACGGAAAAGGCATTCTGGCGGCGGATGAATCCACCGGCACGATCAAGAAACGCTTTGACACAATCGGTGCCGAATCCACCGAGGACAGTCGCCGCGACTGGCGCGAAATGCTGTTCCGGACCGAGCCTGCGATGGCCAATCATATTTCCGGGGTCATTCTTTATGATGAAACGCTCCGCCAGACCGCCGCTGACGGCACGCCGCTGGCCCAGCTGATTTCCGATACCGGCGCGGTTCCCGGTATCAAGGTTGATATGGGGGCCAAGGATCTGGCCGGAGCGCCGGGCGAGACAATCACAGAGGGTCTCGATGGTCTGCGCGACCGTTTGAATGAATACCATGCGCTGGGTGCGCGTTTTGCGAAATGGCGGGCCGTCATTGATATGGGCCGCAAGGGTGATGACAGCATTCCCTCGCCCTATTGCGTCGATGTGAACATGCACGCGCTCGCGCGCTATGCCGCCCTGTGTCAGGAAGCGGGCATTGTGCCGATTGTCGAGCCGGAAGTATTGATGGATGGCGATCACACCATCGAGCGCTGCTATGAAGTGACCGAATACGGGTTGAAGAAGCTCTATGCCGAACTTTATGCGCAAGGTGTTCAGCTGGAAGGCACGATCCTCAAACCCAATATGATTATTCCGGGTAAGAAATGCCCCGATCAGGCCAGTGTTGAAGATGTGGCCGACATGACGGTCCAGTGTCTGGCCAATTGCGTGCCATCGGCGGTTCCGGGCATTGCCTTCCTCTCCGGCGGGCAATCCGATCTAGAAGCCACAGCGCATCTCAATGCCATGAATGCGGCGTATGATCTGCCCTGGCCGCTGACCTTCTCGTATGGCCGGGCCTTGCAGGCCGCGCCGCTGAAAGCCTGGAATGGCAAGGATGTCGAGGCCGGTCAGAAAGCGTTCAATCACCGCGCGCGGATGAATGGTCTGGCGGCGATGGGTGAGTGGACACCGGATCTGGAAAAAGAGGGCTGACCCCTCTTTTGCGATCCATTTTGCTATCTGGCTGAGCAAAAACAGTGCAAATTGGCAAGCGTGGATAAAGTCTCCAGTTTTTGACGTTTCGTCTCCTACTACGACTCCTACGGGTCGGGCGGGCGTCGGGCGGAATTCTCTGCCTGACAAGGCGGTGCCGCTCATTTGTATATCTCCGCCCATCTCCAGCTCACCTCCTACAGGTCTCCTACTGTTTTTGATGTTCGGCCCGCGCCGCAACGGACGCAGACTCGCACATGCGGCAGGACGTCAGGCGGCAAGTCTAAGCGGTGATGTGGTGGTGGGGATAAGCGCACGTTTGATGCGAAGCCCGGTGCCGCGTAAGCCTGAAAAGGCGTGATGTGATTTCAATGATGCCCGAATACGAGGTGCCGGGCAGGCGTCAAAAGGGCGTGGTCTGATGGAGACACATCTGCCGAAGTTTAGATGGCAAAGCAATTCTTCAATAGAATTCCCAATCTGTAGGTTTCAACCTAACCGTCCCCGTCACACAGATTTTTCAATTTCATTCTTGTAACAGCACGAATGTCTCATGGTGAGCGCCGGGTTTTCCAGTCAATGTGTATCGTCCATTCAATGCCATATCCGGCGTCGGGGCGAACAATCGCGAGCGGCTTAAGCGGCCCTGGAACGGTCGCTGGCATTAATTGCCAATTTGGCGGGATTCACCAAAGAAGGGCGCCAACGTTTGAGCTATATCCTAAGTCCGTTGAGGCTCTGGCGATAAAGGAGCCTATATCTTTTTTTATGGACTGGAAATTAGTGCTTTTTGCGATTTGCATGATTTCTAAAGCCAACAACTGCTAGTGTGACCAGTACGGCCAAGATTGCCCATGCAATCGCAATCACTACACTTAAAGGTAACACCGTTGATAACAAAGAAGGCCCAGTGCCTGTAAAAAATTCCAAATAGAACGTGTATATGACGAGAGCAAGTTCGAAGCCACCAACCCCCCAAAAGAAGATTGGTTGAAAAACCTTGGTAAACCGGGTTTCGAAATCTCGCGGAACTTTCATAGCGATAGTGGTATCCCAACGGTTCGAGCTAAGGCAAGAGCGCCATCGATGTTTCAGCCTCGCAAACCAGGTTCAGTTTACACGTTACAAGCAACCCATTGAAAAGAATGTCGCCATAAGCGCTACGGTTTACACTTAACCCTTTGAATTGGCATTCAGAACGCATAGTTCCTAATCTGGTGCTCTTCGGACACAAAAAACTGTGCAGGGTTTGATCCTTGCGGCAGACTCTCTTGGTCCGCCCGCATAGCGCGCGACCAGAAGCACTTCGCCGGCGCGTTGCACAACGCCGCTACAGGCATAGACTGCGTCATAATCCTCGCGCGCTTCGGCGTTTTGTGCCGTCACGGGGCCATAGCCCGGCAAGGCCGCGCATGCGGCGGCACTCCGACGCCTTGAGAGGCCGGCATACATACTGACTTAAAAAACCTACGTCCGGTTTCGCGTTACCCCGATGCGGTCGATCAGGGGGCGGTTCTGGAGAGCCACGACCGCTTTGGCGGCCATGTCGGCCAGATCGCAGTCCAGCTCTTCATACAGCGCGTCCATCGCCGCGCGGATGTGGTCGAGCATGTCCATCATCAGCGCATATTGCGCCTGCCCCTCTGCGGTCAGCTTGAGCACTTTGCGCCGGTTGTCCGTGGCATGCGGTGTTCGGGTGATCAGGCCCAGCTCGATAAGAAGATCGATGCGCTGTGTGGCAAGCTGGTGGGGCTGATCCAGCGCGCTGGCAATGTCGGCTGCGGTGACATTGTCGACCTCGCCGATCATCAACACCGTGGAAACGGCCCGTGGCGGAATGCGAATGCCCGCCGCGTCCAGCAATACTTCCCCCTGATCGGCGATCGTCTCGACCAGCCGCAACAGCTTGTTCGACAGGAATGCCCCGCTCAGCGGATGGGTGTCCATGATATTGCTGTTTTGCATGCCTCAATTATTCCACAATTGATTGCACAAATAATTGTATAATTATAGATATCACGACCGTTCCGGTCAATCCGGAATGGAAAAGCGGGAGTATGGGCATTATGGAACAGCGGGCCACAGACACGCGATCCACGATCACCACACTCATGCTGTTTGTGGGTATTCTGACCCTCACCAGCGCTGTCGCCCATTTCGCGATTGTGCGCCTGATCCCGGCATCGCTTTATGTCGGCACGTTGATGATGATGCCCGCCCTATCGGCCTGTGTGACGCTGAAGCTCAGAAGCCGGAACATCACCGATCTGCCTTGGCGCTGGGGCGGATTCGGGGCCAATCGGACCGGTTATCTGATCCCGGTTTTCTATGTCGCGGCCGCTTACGGCCTGGCCTGGTTTTTTCGCTTTGGCGAGGTTGGCAATTCGGAAACCTTCGCCGAGTGGCGCGCTCAACTGGGTCTTCCTGAAGCGTCCACATGGATGGTGATCACCCTGATGGTGGTCCTCATGGCCGTCGTTCAGTTCGTGAAATCGCTGGGGACAATCGCCGGTGAGGAAATTGGCTGGCGCGGGTTTCTGGTCTGGGAATTGCGCAAGCTCATGTCGTTCGAGGCGACCTGCCTTGTCAGCGGCTTGCTGTGGGCTGTCTGGCACTATCCGATCATCATCGCCTATGGCGGTGGCAATACGCTGTTCCAGCTCGCCTGTTTCACTTCGATGATCGTCGCCATGTCGGTGATCATGACGTATTATATTTTCCGCTCGGGATCCTTTTGGCCTGCCGTCATGTTTCACGGCGCCCACAATATCTACATCCAGAAAATCTTCACGCCGCTGACGATTGAAACTGACCTGACGGAAGTCTGGATCGACGAATACGGCTTGATGGTGCCGCTGGTCGTTGCCGTTCTGGCACTGATCTATTGGCGCAAGGCCCGCGCCGAAGGACTCTGATGATCCTCCCCTTGCGCGCGCCAAGTGGCGGAAGATGCTGACACGTTTCCTGCACACGATCAGGCAGAGCCGAACCGTCGAGCGCACAGAGGAATAACAACGAGCGTCTTAAAAATAGTTGTCCGCTCTGGCCAAAGAGTTTTCAATCGCCATCCGCGTTCTACCAGTATGGCGACCTTGCTCGCGCATTCGCAGGATTCCGGAAAGGGGACTGATATGACTTCCGATTCCACAGTGTTTAATCTCGACGGTCATCGTATGCACGCATCGGAGACTGCCGAAAACGGGGTCGTCAACGCCGAAACGATTTTTGAATTCAGGCAAGACAGCGACTGGGTCACGGCGAACTATCGCGGTGGGAAGATCGTTGACGGTTATCTGATAGGGCGCGTTGACGGATCTCGATTCGAATTCCGATATTGCCAACGAGATTCCGATGGC
>BQJI01000044.1 GCA_021604625.1 Hyphobacterium sp.
CCGAAGCCGGGCTTTTTCTCGACCGCAAAACCGGCTGACTGCAATCCCCGGCGCACATGTCCAGCCACGGTGAAGGTCGCTGCCCGACTGCCGCATCGCGACAATCGTGCCAGTTCCGGCCAGATGGTATCGCTCCACATATCCGCATTACTGGCGGGCGAGAACCCGTCGAGAAACCAGGCATCCACGCACGCCTCTATTTGCGGCAGAGCCTCGGCAATATCATCCTGAAACAGGGTCAGCGTGACCCGGTCGTCATCGAAATTAAGCCGGTGCGCCCCTTTCAGATTCTGTGGCCATTTTGCGAGTAGCTGGTGCGAAAGCGGCTCGAGTTCCGGAAATGCCGCCAGCGCGCGGGCTGCCGCGTCCCGCTGCAACGGAAATTTCTCGATTGAGATGAAATGAAGCGAGCCGCGCTTTGGCCCCGCCCGCTTCCACATCTGCCATGCAGCCAGAAAATTCAAGCCGGTTCCAAAACCCAGTTCGCAAATAGCAAATCGATCCTTGCCTTGCCAGGCATCGGGCAGGCCGCACCCATCAAGAAAAACAGCGCGGGTTTCGGCCAACCCGTCTTCAACCGAAAAATAGATATCGCCGAAATCTGACGCCACCGGGCCCGTTTCACGCCAGTCCAGCGCAGGTGGATCGCAAAAGAGCTTCACAGCGATTTGGTAAACTGGGCGAAAGCGAGCAGACCTTCCGGCCAGGGCCCGAAGCCGTCCGCGACGTCGAAATGACCGACTTCGCCGACATCCGCAAAACGCGCGCCCCAATGCCCGGCCCAATTTTCCGCCGTGGACAGATCGCAGGTCGGGTCATTGCGACTGGCGAGCAGGATCGCCGGACAGTCCAGTTTTCCCGTCGGCACAGGGGCAAAGCCGTGGCCGGGATATTTCTGTTCCAACTCCGGGCGCGTCCAGTCCGATACCCCAGCGAGAAAAGCACCGGCCATGTTCGCGGCATTCCATTGCGCCGCCGCATGGGCGATCGTCAGAACGCCGACGGAATGCCCGACAAGAATGACCGGGCGGTTGGCCGCTTCGATCTCGCGCACGAGCGCCGCAACCCATGTGGAGCGGACCGGGTGGGTCCAGTTTTCCTGCTCGACGCGGCGCGCGGTCGACATTTTTGCCTGCCAGCGGCTTTGCCAGTGAAGCGGGGAAGCATTTCCCAGCCCCGGAACGATCAGGATTTCAGCGTCACGAATTTTCATGGTCTGCGCTTATAGCGCCGGATCAGCGGCGGAAAAGGCTGCGTTCCTCCCGTGGGCCGACAAAAACCCAGATGATGAAGCCGATCAGTGGCGCGATCAGGATGAGTGCGATCCAGAAAACCCGCGTTACAGCGGAGGCGGGGGAGCGCGCAACATTCATGATTGCATAAATATCAAATATCAGAACAAGCAGGCCAAGCGGTCCGACAATATGAATTCCCAAAAAAAATCTCCCTCATCCGCGATGGGACAAGGGAGACTATCAAAGGACGTTGAAAGCGTCAGCTTTCGAAATTGTCAGGCTTCAGTCTGGATATTTCCCAGAGCTTCTTCGAGCTCCATGAATGACGGTTGCGATGCTGTTGGGACGCTGCCGCGCCCGATTTCGACCGAGATCTGTGCAGCATTGCCATGCAGGTGGGCCACAAGCACCGCCTGGATGATGGTGTAGAAGGTGTGATCCTCGTCATAGATCTCTTTCAGACGAGCCGCCATCGGGCCGACAAAACCGTACGCCAGAAACACGCCGAGGAATGTTCCTACCAGTGCCGAGCCAATCTTGCCCCCCAAAACTTCCGGCGGCGAATTGATCGCGCCCATGGTCTTGATGATACCCAACACAGCAGCGACAATTCCCAGCGCAGGCAAGGCATCTGCCATGTTCTGCAAGGCATGGGCGGGGCCTGCTGCCTCGTGGTGATGCTTTTCTAGCTGGGTTTCCATGGCATCTTCGACCTGGTGCGGGTCCTCCAGATTCATGGTCATCATGCGCAGCGTGTCGCAGATGAAATCGGTCGCGAAATGATCTTTCAGAATCCGCGGATAATTCTGGAAGATCGAAGAATCCTTCGGATTTTCGATGTGGGCTTCCAGAGCAATCACACCCTTGGTTTTCATTGTTTTTGTGAGTTGGAACAACAGGGCCAGAAGATCGCTATAGTCCTTGGTTTTCCATTTTGGTCCGGCGATGATTTTGCCGAAATCACCCAGTGTTTTCATGACCGTTTTGCCGGAATTACCGATGAGGAAAGCGCCGACAGCTGCGCCACCAATCATCATCATTTCGAACGGCATGGCCGCAATGATGATGTTGAAATGCCCGCCCGCCAGCGCGAAGCCGCCGAATACCATCGCCACAACAACGACTATTCCAATGATCTGAAACATCTTACGTCCACCACCCGTTGTTTTTCCGGCGTCCTCTTTTATTGCGGGACTGTCCGGTTTCGGGACGTAATATGACTCATTAAGTTTAATGCCCGGTATAACGACCGTTAGGACGTGGTTTACGAGACAGATCGGGCGGCCTCCGAAAACCCGGCAGAAACACAGCGTAACCGCATTTTATGGAGGCTTGCTTTACGCCCTCCCGGAAGAAGCCTAAGTGAGCGGGATGCCGCCGGTTTATGATCCTTCAAATCCATCAAGTCCTGAAGAAAGACGACGCTCTTTCCGTCTACTATTCCTGTGTCTGATGGCGACCGGTATCGGCAATTCCATGTTGTTTGCCATTTTGCCGCCGCTGGCGCGGGATCTGGGCGTAGCCGAAGCCTATGTCGGTGCCATTTATACAATATCCGCCCTCCTCTTCCTGATCATGAGTCCGGTCTGGGGCGCATTGTCGGATCGCTATGGGCGGCGGCCGCTGATCATGTTCGGCCTTTATAGTTTCGCCCTTTCCACGCTGATTTTCGCGGTCGCGGCTCTGGCCGGACAATTGGGTTGGGCGCCGCCGATGATTGCCATCATCGGGATGGCCGCTGCGCGCGCGCTATTCGGTGGGCTGGGCTCCGCCACTAATCCGGCAGCACAAGCCTATGTCGCAGACCGGACAGCGCCCGCTGAACGCACCGAAGCGCTGGCCGGACTGACGGCTGCCTTTGGTCTGGGCGGCGTTGTGGGACCTGCCCTGGCCGCAGCTTTTGTGGAACGTATCGGCATTGCCCCTTTCATGGTCGCGGTTGCGGTTCTGGTCGCGATTGCGGCTTTTTTTGTCAGACTACTCCTGCCTGAAAACACGCCGCCGCGTCGACAAACTCGCCCGATCAATCCGATCGCGCAGCTCGCCTTTGCGTTCGACAAGCGGGTCTTTCCGTTTTTCCTCTATGGATGCGGATTATGGCTGGCCCAGGCGATCAGCCTGCAGGTCATCGGCTTTTATGTGATGGATCGACTTTCACTGGGGCCGGCAGCCGGGCTGCAATTGGCGGGTGTGGCACTGACTGCCGGTGCAGGCGCGCTGATTTTTGCGCAACTGGTTGTCATTCCGGCTTTAAAGGCCAGCCCGCGTGCCCTGATGACAACAGGTGGCATTCTGACCGTGATTGCCAGTTTCCAGATGGTTTTCGCGGCCAGCTACGGCGCCATCGTCTTTGGCTATATGCTCGGTTCGTTTGCTTTTGGCCTGTCGCGATCAGGGTTTGTCGGCGGAGCATCCATTTCAGTGACGCCTGAAGAACAGGGCCGCGCCGCCGGAATTACAACGGCGACAGCGGGTCTAGGGTTTCTGATCGCACCGGTTTCCGGTCTCTGGATCTATCAGGTTTATGGGCCAGAAACGCCCTATCTGTTGAATGTCGCCCTCGCCGCTGCATTCGCTGTTCTCGCGGCGTTTCATCCCCAAATCCGATCGGTGACAAAAATCGCCAAACCGGCGCCCGAACCACGCGATCCGATCTAGGGATTCGTTTCACCCGACGCCGCCAATGCCGCGATAACCTGATCATACATGAGGCGACCGGCATAGCCGTCGACCGGGTAGTTGTTGTCGCGCTGAAAACCCATCAGGGCGCGCCGCGTATTCGGGCCAAACATGCCGTCCGGCGATCCCGGATCATATCCGAGATCCAGCAGGCCTTGCTGTAATTCCAGCGTCTGCGACCGCGTGATCGGCGGATCGTTTTCCGGCCACCCACCGCGAATGGCAAATTCGCCGCCGAAGCGTTGCGACAGGAGCCAGACGCCGATGCTGTATGATGTCGAATTGTTGTATCGGCGCAATGCCTGAAAATTGGCAAAAGTCAGGAAAGCCGGACCGCGCAGTCCGGCAGGCAGGTTAAGGCGGGAGGCCTGCATCAAATGATCTGCATTCCAGCTCTCGCCATCGGCACGCGTCACGCCACGCAACGACCATTCAGCCGTCATACGGGACGCGCCGGGCGACCAGCTGGTCAGATCAAAACCGTCCGGCAAATTCACTTCCATGACAACCGGGCCGTTGTGGACCCAGCCCGCTTCGCCGAGCAGATTGGCCGCAGAGGCCAATGCATCGCCAACATTCGCCCAGATATCGATGCGGCCATCACCGTCGTAATCGGCAGCACGCCTGAGATAGGTTTCCGGAATGAACTGGGTCTGGCCCATCGCGCCGGCCCAGGAACCGCGCAGATCGTCACGCCGCGCATAACCGCGATCAATCATGGTGGCGACGGCAATCAATTGCGCTTCGGCCCAGCTGCGGCGACGGCCTTCCCATGCCAGAGTCGCCAGCGAGCGGACGACATCACGATCCCCCTGAATCGCGCCATATGAGCTTTCCAATCCCCAGATCGCGACCAGAATTTCATAGTCGACACGGAAGCGATTCTCGATCGCCGTGAGCATTGCGCGGCGCCCGGCAATTTCGTCTGCCCCCATGCGGATGCGCTGGTTCGAGGCGGCGATATCGAGATATTCCCACAAGGGCCGGACATATTCCGGTTGACTTCTGTCGCGTTCAATCGCCGACAGATCCGGCTCCAGACCATCGAGCATCGCCGATACGGTCGCCGGATTGGCACCGCTGGCTTCCAGTCGGGGTCGGAAGTCGGCCAGCCAGTCTGCAAAACTTTCTTCCTGTGCAAAGGCCGAAACCGGCAGAATTGCAAGCAGGCACGCAATGATAAATCGGGTCATCCCTTATCCGTCATTTCCACCGGAAACAGACCGGCAATTTCAATGATAAGCTTTCTTCGCAAAGCTTCCACGAAATCTTCGTGTGTCCGACTGGGTAAAACAAAAGATCGTGGCCCAACAATGACATGGTTTTCAAAGTAACGTCCAACATCAATGTTGACCGGCGGACGGAAGGGATGTTGCCGCTCGCTCTGCATGGAAATGCCGTTGATCGTAATTTCTGCGGCTTCAGCAGCCAGGCGCGCATCCTGCAGGCTGGGTCCGGCGTTTTGCGGACCATCACCGGAAAGGTCGATGATGCGCCTAACACCCTGAAAATTGTTGGACTGGATCAAATCGACGGAATTCGAGAGCGCCGCACCAATGGCGGTGCGTCGACCGGAAATGAAGTTGGCTTCCGCAAGTGTGGCGGCAAACGCCAGCGCATCCGCCTCAGTCTCGATGAGGGTCCAGGGCGCGACGACGCGCTGAAAATCAGCATCGGCCCACTCCAGATACATGACGGCAATCCGGCCATGCCCCCCCGCCTGAATGGAGGAAATCACGTCGGAATCAGCGAGGGCCTGCACGTGGCCCTGACGTTGCTGCAGTGCTTCCATTTCATCGATCGAGGCTGAAACATCGACAGCAAAAACCAGTTCCAGATCGACAATCAATCGGCCGTCTTCGGTATATTCGCGCTGGCCATGAAACAGGTCATCATCAGCATAGATGGATGGATCGGCAAAGCCCTGGGCCAAAGTCGGCGCGGCACCGACCAGCAACACCAGGCACACGCAAACCAAGCGTATCATGGCGCGGCCTGAATCAATTCAATGCGCGCCGGAGCCGCGCCGGCAATTTCCAGTGTCATTTTGCGCAGGATGGCGACGCGAAATTCATCGGCGGTGCGCGCAGCCAGTACAAAGGCACCCGGTCCGGTGATGACATTCTCGTCGAAATAATCGTCCAGATTGACCTCGACTGGACGCACCCAGCGACCGGGCTGGTCGGTGATGACCGGCAAGCCATTGACGATAATCCGGGCGGCGTCTGCCATGGCGCGCGCCTCGGCCAGATCAAGGCCCTGATTCTGGGGTCCATCGCCCGAAATATCAATCAGGCGACGATAGCCATTATACTGGTTATTCTCGATTCGCTGGACCGAATCAGCAATGGCCGATCCGATGGCCGTATAATGACCACGCTCCAAAGGCGCATCGGCGACGATGGCGGCAAAATTCAGCGCATCGTCTTCTGACGCAATCACCGTCCAGTCTGCGGCGGCCCGCTGAAAACGCGAATCGGCCCACTCGACATAGGTGACGGCAATGCGTCCCAGCGGCCCGCCTTCGATTGCGGATATGACGTCGGGATGGGCCAACGCAGCGACATAGCCTTCACGTTGCCGGCGCGCTTCTTCTTCATCAACAGAATAGGAAATATCGACGGCAAGCACGAGCTCGAGGTCAACATCAATCCGGTCCTGTCCCACGGCCTCGACGGCAGGGAACAGCCCGAATAACAGGGCGGAAAACAGTCTCATGGCGCGGGAAGCTATGCGGGCTTGATGGCAAGGGCAACTAACCGGTTTGTAAGGAGGTGAAATTACGCGGTCCATCCGGTTGACAACAGACAGTGCGCCCCGTAGATACCGCGCCTCACCGGCGATTGGGCCGGAAAAACGTTGAATTACAGAGTCGATCCGATGAAAGTTCGCAGCTCGATCAAATCGCTGAAAAACCGCCACGCTGCTTGTCAGGTTGTGCGTCGCCGTGGCCGTGTCTTCGTGATCAACAAGAAAGACCCGCGTTTCAAAGCCCGCGCTGGCTAGTCCTGAAGCGAATCTGAAATGCGATGCGCCCCGGTCAATCCGGGGCGTTTTTGATTCTGGCACAGGTTAAACTTCGGTCAGGCGCAGCGATGCCTGCTGGACGCAAGCGCAAAGCCGCCTATCTTCTGCGGCCATGAAAACACTTCTTCTTGTCCTGCTTCTGCAATCCCTGCCCTTCCAGTCTCCGGAAGTCCGGCTGACAGAGCGTCTGGACAATTTGCAGACCGCCAACCCGCAAGATGCCGCGCCGCTGGTCGACGAAATTCTGGCCCTGTGGGCAATATCCGGCAGCGACACGATTGATCTGCTGATGGATCGCGGCGAAACGGCGATGGCTGCGGAGAATGCCGAGATTGCCGCGCGTATGTTTGACCATGTCACGCGGCTTGAGCCGGAATACGCCGAGGGTTGGCTGCGTGCCGCACAGATCGCCTTTGCACAACAGGACTGGAGCTATGCGCTGGAGGCGCTCAACCGGACGCTGGAAATCGAGCCCCGCCGGTTTGATGCCTATTTTCTTCTGGGCTCGACCCTGGAAGCCGCGGACCGGCCGGAAGCCGCGCTGGAAGCCTATCAGGAAGCGCTGGCCATCTATCCGGCCTATGAACTCGCCGGCCGCGGTGCCGCCCGAATTCGTGCGCGCCTGACCGGCCGGGCGCTTTGACCCGTTGGCGGCTTGGTCAGATTTTGCTGGCCGTGCTGGCCCTGACCGCGCCTGCGGGGGCTGATGATATGCCCCCTGCCGGACACTTCATTGAAATCGACGATGCCCGCATTCGCTATGTCGATGAGGGCAGCGGTCCGGCCGTCCTGCTGCTGCACGGTGCCTCCTCGAATGCCGAGGATATGCGCCTTGCCCTTGGCGAACATCTGACCGGATTCCGGGCTATCTATGTTGACCGGCCGGGACTGGGCTGGAGCGAGCGACCGGATGTTGACTGGACGCCGGAACGCGAGGCCGCGCTTCTGGCGCAATTGATCGAGCGCCTGGAAATTGAAGATCCGGTCGTGGTCGGCCATTCCTGGGGCGGGGCGATCACCATGCGGCTGGCGATTGACCACGGCGACCGATTGCGGGGCGTAGTGCTGATTGGCGCGCCGCTCCATTCCGGCGTGGGCGAGGCCGCATGGTATAACCGCGCGTCGCGCTGGTTCGGAATCGGACCCTTGATCACCCGTGTCATTATTCCGCTGGTCGGCCCTCGACGGATAGATGCCGGTCTGGAAGAAACCTTCTCACCCGAGCCGATACCCGACGGCTATGCCGAAGCGGTGCAGGTCAACCGGGTTTTCCGAGCGGATGTTTTCAAGGCAAATGCTGAAGACATGGCGCAAGTGAATGCGCATCTGGCGAACCAGGAAAACTTCTATTCGCGCGTGACACTGCCCGCCGTTTTTCTGGCCGGAGATTCAGACGGCGTTGTGTTTACTCACCGACACTCGATGCCTGTCGCAGCGACAATGGAAAATGCCGAGCTGATCGTACGTGAGAATTGGGGCCACATGCTGCATCACGGCTCGCCGGAAATCGTGGTGGACGCCGTGCGGCGCCTGCATTCGGCGGGGGACAACTGAGTCCGGAACAGTTCCATCGTCTTGAGGAATCGGTTGACGGCTTCTAGCTTGCGGCCTTCAATTCAACCTGACTGATCAAGGGCCGCGCCATGGATGATGCATCTCAATCTGCTGTAACCGATAATTCCCACACCATCGGCCAGGCCGCACGCGAGCAATTAAAGGCTTTTGTGGCGCGCATCGAGCGCCTGGAGGAAGACAAGAAGCAGGTCATGGACGATACCAAGGAAGTCTATGCCGAAGCCAAATCCATGGGCTATGACACCAAAATCCTTCGTAAAGTCGTTGCCCTTCGCAAAATCGACCGCAATGAGCGGCAGGAAGCGGAAGCCCTGCTGGAGCTCTATCTCGGCGCGGTCGAGGGCTGAGCCCGGCTTGCCGCGCGAGGTTGATCCCAAAAAGACCCGCAAGGCGCTTCGCCGCCTCGCCAAGACCCGCCGCAAGGTGGCGGAGACCAAAAGCGAGGACACACTTTCCGAATGGGAAGACGAGTTTATCTCATCGGTCGAGGACCGGTTGGAAACCTATGGCTCGGCCTTCAATGATCCCGACAAGGGCAAGCTGGACGACGCACTGTCAGGCTTGCAGGCCGCAAAGCTGCGCGAAATCGAGAAGAAAGCTGAGGGCAAAGACCGCAAACCCATGTCCCGCGGGAAAGGGTTCAAGCACTCTTCCTTCAAATCCAAGGGTCGGGCATCCGGACCAAGAGTACGAGACATCAATGACGATATGGAGGATGCCGCTTCACCAGACGAGGTGGAGACGCCGGACCCGCCGCGCCCCACCGGCCCGCCAAAACTGCGAGTGATAAAAGGCGGCGATGATGACACCTGAACAATCCGCCTTCTGGGAACGCTTCTGCGCTGAATTCAGACATTCCGGCGCGCCCTGTGATGTCTCCTGTTTTGGCGATAGTGAAGCATTGGCTGACGAGCTTCTGGCGCTGGTCTTGATCGGCCAGAAGCAGGCGACGTGCGCGCTGGCGCGCTGGTTTGAGCAACCCGGTGCGAGGTTTCCCGAACCCGGCGATCTCTCCTTGATTCTCGATGGCCGGGAGAAGCCCGCCTGCGTCATCCGTACGACGTCAGTCGAAATCAAACCGGTACGGGACGCGGATACGAAATTTGCCTGGGACGAAGGTGAGGGCGATCGATCGTTCAAATGGTGGAAAGACGCGCACCTTGCCTATTGGCATCGTGAAGCGGCCCGCGAAGGGTTCGAATTTTCGGAAGACCTTGACGCCTGTTTTGAACGCTTCGAGCTGGTATGGCGGCCAAGCTAGCGCAAAAGAAAACCCCCGGAACCAGTCCGGGGGCCAAGTTGCACCAGATATCTTGTTCTAGGCTGAGCGCGCCTGATCGACATCGAGGTCATATTCGCGAACCTTGCGGTAAAGCGTTGATCGCCCAAGGCCGAGTCGCCGCGCGACTTCCGCCATGCGTCCGGCATAGGTTTCAATCGCAAATTCGATCAAATCCCGCTCGATGGAGTCGAGTGGACGCAAATGTCCGCCATCATCGAGTATCGGCACTGGCGGCAGGTCGGCATCATCCGCAACATGCTCAAAACCCTGCCCGTCCGTCGGCAGAGGTGGCGGCGGAAGGTCCGACAGATCTGCGCTGACGCCGGTAATCTGCGGGAAGTCTTCCGGGCGAAGATAGTCGCCCTCACACAATACGACCGCGCGGAACACGCTGTTTTCGAGCTGGCGGACATTACCCGGCCAGTCAAAAGCCGCGAGCATGGCCATTGTTTCAGATGCGGCATCAACGACGACCCGGTTTTCCTGCGCATTGAAGCGGGTAATGAAGTGACGCACCAGTGCCGGTACATCTTCCCGACGCGAAGCCAGAGACGGCACTTCGATCGGGAAAACATTGAGGCGATAAAACAGGTCTTCCCGGAAACGCCCGGCTTCGACCTCCTGGGTCAAATCGCGATTGGTTGCCGAGATGATGCGAACATCCACCTTGACCGGGCATTTCGACCCAACCGGATCAACTTCCCCTTCTTGCAGGGCGCGCAGCAGCTTGACCTGCATATCGAGTGGCAATTCACCGATCTCGTCAAGGAAAAGCGTTCCGCCATCGGCCTCCTGGAATTTACCCATATGCTTGCCAGTAGCGCCGGTGAAGGAGCCTTTCTCGTGGCCAAAGAGCGTTGATTCCACGAGATTCGCCGGAATGGCGCCGCAATTGACCGCCACAAAAGGCTTGTCGGCCCGCTCGGAAGCGGCGCGGATTGCACCTGCAACCAATTCCTTGCCGACACCGCTTTCGCCCGTGACGAGGATCGGAATGGATGATGCCGCTGCGCGCTGACCGAGACGGACGACCTGGCGCATGGCCGGGGCGCCTGCAATCATGTCTTCAAAACCCAGCGATCCGCCCGCGGTTTTCTTGAGGCGCTTTACTTCACCTGTCAGGGTCTGCATTTTCAGAGCATTGCGAACCGAAACCGTAATCCGCTCCGGGCTGGCCGGCTTGATGAAGAAATCCGAGGCCCCCGAGCGCATTGCGGCCACGACCGTTTCAATACCACCATGGGCGGTCAGGACGATCACTGGCGTGTCGATGCCCTTGCGCTGGACGGTATCGAGCACTTCCATGCCGTCCATACCCGGCATGACCAGATCAAGCAGCATCACATCGACACCGCCCCGCATCAGCACCGCCATCGCTGCTTCGCCGCTATCCACAGAAGCAACTTCAAAACCCTGCTTTTCGAGAACCGCCTGTAACAGGCGGCGTTGCGTCGGATCGTCATCGACGATCAGCACCGTCTTTGCCATCTCACCCAAGCCCTTTCGGCTACCCAATAGTTCAATTGCCGGGCCTTTTGGCCTCTCCCTCCCCGGAGTTTTCTCCAGTCGAGGGTGCAATCCATCCGGGTGCCGTTATGGGACATGGGTAGTAAAATTCGCGCTAAGACGCCGGTGACCAAGCGTTAAGCATAACCGCAAGTGAGGCGCGGCTTCAGCATCAAAACATTATAAGTTGTATTATTAATAATAATACTTATAGTTGCTTTCATTTCCAACAGGGGAGAAACAACCATGAATATCAGAAAGGCCATAATTGGCGGCTTCATTGTGGCGCTAGCGTCATCCTCATTGGCGGTAGCGGATTGTACGAGCTATTGCATGGGCCAGTGCGGTCACCTTGTCGGCCGTGAAATGTCGCTCTGTCTGCATAAATGCTTCAACCAATCAGACCAATGCGTGCCGATTGGCAATTAGCACCTGCGCATAAACCACGCGCGGTCGGGCGGTTCTGACTGGACAAGCCGGCCGGCCGTTGCCGTGGCATAGTTTGACAAATGGTTGATTGAATGTTCCCCATTGTCCCATTCATTCTGTAGTTCGTGGAGGCTATAATGGCATTCCAACTCATTGCTTTGGCGCTGTTACAGACGTCAGAATGTGGACCACTCACAAATATCGAACCGCCGGCAGCCAACGAAGCTTTCCTGTACCAGTCGACGGTCAATGGCGAAGATCTGGATGTTGTTCAGCGGATCGAAATTATAGCAGCGATCGGGCTCAGCACGACGTTCCGGCAGGGCGGCGGGCTGTCTGCCGAAAGCGTGGAAATGGCGGCGGGCGCGCCAATTCGCGGCTTTGCCGGGCCCACATTTCCGCGGTCAGCCGGCTCCGGTAATCGACATCGAGAATGGTCATACAGCCCTTCGCCTGACGACCTTCTGGAAACGCTCAGCCTTGGTGAGAACCGGGATATTTACGTACGCGAGCGCAATGGTGCGACCGGAGACGATTATGTTCTGAACATACAACTCGATCGCTGCGAAATGCTGGATATTGACGGCCAACCCCACGCGTCAAACGTATATGTCCTCATGCGAAACGATGATGATGGATCGACCGTTTCAAACAAGGAAGTCTGGCTGTCCAGCGCGACAGGGTGGTGGTTGCGGGAATCGAACCGGACGACGGGTTTGGAAACAATCGCCGTCGCCCATCGGAATTAGAAAGTAAAATTTCTGACCTCTACGTAAACCATGCTGATTTACACTCTTGATATTTTTTCACCTTAAACTTGCATACGCAGAATTTAACTCTACTATGTTTTGTAATGCGACAGGACGCGAAATCGCATGAGAATCGCTATCCCCATACTGGTTGTTGCTGGCGCAGCGCTCGCTGGTTGCGGGGCCTCGGCCGGCGCAAATTCCTCACGATTTGACAGCGAAGCTGTTTCCTTCGGCGATATTCGCGATATCGTTCCTGCCGTCGGAGAAATCCGCCCTGCCGGACAGGTGGAAGTCGGGGCGGAAATCACAGGACGAATTATTGAAATCAATGCTGACTTCGACGATGCGGTCGAAGCCGGGCATTTACTGGCACGGATTGATCCGGCCCCCTATGAGGCTCGCCTTGCTCAGGCAGAAGCCAGTTATCGTACGGCGACCGCCAGCGTTGCTGCTGCTCAAGCCCAGCGCGACAATGCCCGTCGTGAATTACAACGTACGGAAGATCTGGCGGCTCGCGGAACCGCTCCGGCCATGCTTGTGGAAGAGCGTGAATTTGCGCTGTCCTCCCATCAAGCCCATCTGAGGCAAGCCGAGGCGGAAGTCGAACTCGCCAGTAGCCGGGTCGAGCAAGCCCGGATAGATCTGACCCGAACTGAAATCCGGAGCCCGATTGACGGATTTGTCCAGGACCGGCGCATTGAGGTGGGACAGACGGTCTCGGCCGCTCAATCGACACCGACCTTGTTTATCGTGTCGTCGGATTTGAACAATGTCGTGATTGAGGCCCTGGTTGCCGAAAACGATATAGGTCGCATACAGGAAGGCCTCGAA
>BQJI01000045.1 GCA_021604625.1 Hyphobacterium sp.
CCCATCCGACCCGCTCCGATGAGCGCAATGCGACCATCCGAGCTCATGCCCCAGGCCTCGCCGATGGTTTCAAACATGGCGGACTGAGCGGCTTCCTCGACCGTTTTTCCGCCCCAGACGAGAAACTGGAAAGCCGGGTAAAAACGTTCGCCAGCTTCGCGCGCGGCGGCAATCAGAGCGGCAGCCTGCGCCGCCGTAACGGATTCGCCGGGCGGTATCGGCATGCCGTGACGCCAGACCACGCCGCCATCTTCTTCCCAGACATCGAAATGCCCGAACCAGAGTTTTTCATTGAGACGGGCGGTCAATTCACAGACTTCGCGAAAGCGCGCCTTGGGGGCTTTCAGTTCGAGGCTGGAACAGATGTGAAGCGCATCATGGTCCGGACGCCAGGCAAACCAGATCTGGTGGTCGCGCCACGCGCCGGGTGCTGACATGTGCAGCTCGCCGCCTTCATCGCGTTCATAGGGCAATTGCTCGGCGATCACGGCCTGCTCGACCGCGTCAAGCGGATCGGTTTCGATGGTCGTTGTCTCTGTCGCGAGTTCCATGCGCTCATATCCTTTCGCGCCGGTTGTCCTGATCCCGGCCGCCGCCAGCAATCCAAACGAATCGCGCGGGCCATGGGAACAAGCCTAGGGCCGGTTTTTCAGCAGGGGCAATAGCACCGGCGGTGTGGAGTCGTGGATTAGTCCGGCTTTGCGCCCGAAGCGGGCTTTTTAGCCGTGGATTTCTTCGCCGCTGGCTTCTTTGCCGCCGGTTTGGCCGCGGTTTTCTTCGCAGCAGGCTTTGTTGCGGTTTTTTCCAACGCCTCGATTCGCGCTTTCAGAGCGTCGGCTTCTTCGCGGGCGGCCTGGGCGACGGCTTTCACTGCATTGAATTCCTCGCGGCTGACCAGATCCATGCGAGCGACCATTTTATCGGCCTGCGCGCGGAAAACGGTCTGCGCTTCTTCTCCGGCAGCCTGAGCCGCCGAAAAGGCGTCAGTCATCAGTTCAGCGAAGTCGTTCAGCAGCGGATTGCGGGTTTGCATGTCGTGGCCTTCTTTCCTTGTCTGTGTGTATATGCGATTTCAATTGCTCAGTTTCAATGTGACAGGCCAGCGCAGGACAGTTCGACAATGGAAGCATGCCAATCGACGTTCCAGCTTTTGAACGAAGTCATCTTCAGAATCCCGCTGGATTTCATCCGCGAGGGCTGGGGTTTCGACATTCGCTGGTATGCGATGGCCTATATCGCCGGGCTGTTGCTGGGCTGGCGCTACATGCTGGCTCTGGCGAAGCGCCCGCGTCTCTGGGTGCCCGCCGAAGGCAAGCCCAAGGGCGCGCCGTTCGATATTGAAGACGTGGATGATCTCCTGTTGTGGGCAACATTCGGCGTCATTGGCGGCGGGCGTCTGGGCTATGTGCTGTTCTATCAGACCGATGCGATCTGGGAGCGTCCCTTGTGGATCGTCACCGGCATTGTTGAAGGCGGCATGTCCTTCCATGGCGGGCTGATCGGTGTGGGTCTGGCGCTGTGGCTGACCGCCCGCGCCCGCAAGCTGGATTTATGGCGCATTGCCGATGCGGCGGCGGTTGTCGCGCCGATCGGATTATTCTTTGGACGACTGGCGAATTTCATCAATGGTGAATTATGGGGCCGCGCCGCAAACGTGCCGTGGGCGATGCGGTTTGAAAACGATCCGCTGTGCGCGCTGCGCCATCCCAGCCAGCTCTATGAAGCGGCGCTGGAAGGCGTACTGATTTTCGTTGTCATCAATCTGGCGACCTGGAAATATCGCGCACTGGCAAGACCGGGACTCAATACCGGGCTCTTCCTGGTGGTTTATGGGCTGTCGCGCGCGGTGCTGGAAACCGTGCGCGAGCCGGATTCGCACATGCCGGACGCCCTGCAGGGCTATGTGACGATGGGCATGCTGTTATCGATCCCGATGATTTTTGCCGGTGCCTGGCTGATCCATCGGGCGTTGAAAGCGGCTCCCGCCCCGGCCCCGACCAAGATTATCGACGCGAAATGATGGACGGAATTGCCGGGCGTATCGCCGAACGGATTCGCAATGGCGGGCCGGTCTCGGTGGCCGCTTTCATGACCGAGGCGATGTTCGATCCGCGCGAAGGCTTTTACGCGACAAAAAACCCCATCGGGGCGGGCGAGGATTTCATCACCGCGCCATCGGTCAGCCAGATGTTCGGCGAGCTGATCGGCCTGTGGTGTGCGCAGGTCTGGATGGATATGGGCCAACCGAAGTCCTTCCAGCTGGTCGAACTTGGCCCCGGCACCGGTCAGATGATGTCGGATATTGTCCGCGCCGGTCGCGCCGTTCCCGGGTTTCTGGACGCAGCACAGATCAGTCTGATCGAAGCCAGTGCCGCCTTGAAAATGGTGCAGGGACGCAATCTGACGCCTTTGGGCGTCGAGGTGATGTGGCTGAACCGTCTGGAAGACGTACCGCCGGGACCGGCGATTTTCGTCGGCAATGAATTTCTGGATTGCCTGCCGATGCGGCAAGCGATCAAACATGAGGGCCAGTGGCATGAGCGCCTGATCGGTCTGTCAGAGACCGGCGAGGCCTTTGCCTTTGTCCTCGGGCCGCCGCTGGGTGTGGAAGCGGATCTTGTGCCCGAACGCCTGCGCGATCTGCCGGACGGCGCGCTGGCCGAATTGCGGCCTGGCGATCAACAGGCGGTCGACGCGATTGCGGATCGCTTCAAAGCCCATCCGGGCCATGCCCTGTTCATCGACTACGGCCCCGCCACCAGCGAGCCCGGCGATACGTTTCAGGCCATCCGACAGCACGAAAAGACCGACCCACTGGCCGCGCCCGGCACCGCAGATCTGACGGCGCGGGTCGATTTTGAACAACTGGCAATATTCGCCCGGTCTGCGGGACTGGACGTGGCCGGACCTGCTCGACAGGGCGACTGGCTGAAAGCATTGGGCATCGACGTGCGGGCGGCGAATCTGATTCGTCACGCCCCGGAGAAGAAAACCGCCATTGCCCGCCAGCTATTGCGCCTGACCGAGCCCGATCAGATGGGTGAATTGTTCAAGGTCATGGCCATTTCCACACAGGGGCAGACAAAACCGCCGGGATTTACGCCTGAGGGATGAATTAACAGTTCTATAATCCGCCCCGCTCTGCTAATCGGACGCAGCGCGGCAATAGAAGGCGGACCGATGGCTGGACGGACCCCTCTGAAACTTGTTTCAGGCACCTCAAACGAACCTCTGGCAAATGCCATAGGCAAACATCTCGACTCCCCCCTCACCGCTTGCGAGATCGAACGCTTCGCCGATGGCGAGATTTTCGTGCGCATTGGCGAGAATATCCGCGGCGAGGACATTTTCCTGATCCAGTCAACGTCGAAACCGGCGAATGACTATCTGATGGAATTGCTGATCTGCATCGACGCGCTGAAACGCGCGAGCGCCAAGCGGATCACAGCGGTCATCCCCTATTTCGGCTATGCAAGGCAGGACCGCAAAACCGGGGGTCGCACGCCGATCACCGCCAAGCTGGTCGCCAATCTGATTTCCGAAGCCGGGGCTGATCGCGTGCTGACGCTGGACCTGCATGCCGGACAGATACAGGGCTTCTTTGATATTCCGACCGACAATCTATTCGTGACGCCGGTCTTCGAAGACGATTTGCTGCGCAATTACGACACCAAGGAATTGATGATCGTCTCGCCGGATGTCGGCGGCGTGGTGCGTGCGCGGGCTCTGGCCAGCCGGCTAGGCGCTGATATTGCGATTGTCGACAAGCGACGGCCGAAGCCGGGTCAGTCGGAAGTCATGAACATTATCGGCGAGGTCGAGGGTCGTGATTGCATCATTTTTGATGATATCTGCGATTCCGGCGGTACGTTGTGCAATGCCGCTGCGAAACTGAAAGAACAAGGCGCGACAAGTGTTGCCGCCTATGTGACGCACGGCGTCCTGTCGGGCAAAGCGGTTGAACGCATTGCAAATTCGGAGCTTTCCGAACTGGTGATGACCGATTCGATCGCCACCGAGGGTGGACCTCCGAAAGCCAAGAATATCCGGCAGATTTCCATTGCGCCACTGCTGGGTGAAGCGATCCGGCGGATTGCAAATGAGGAATCAGTCTCGAAACTCTTCGACTAGCCGCATTTCGGGTGTGAATCCCGCTTGTGGACGGTTGCGCGCGGTCAAGTGATCGGCTATAGCCCGCGGCTCGAATTCAACTGGCTTGGGGCTCGGCCCCGATAGGCCGCGTCTGGTGCGGCCTTTCTTGTTTTTAAGGATAAGACCGATGAGTGACATCGTTCTCCCCGTCGACGTTCGCGAAAAGACCGGCTCCGGCTCGGCCCGCGCTGCACGCCGTGACGGCAAAGTTCCCGGCACGCTGTATGGCGGCAAGGGCGGCCCTGTTGCCATCGCTGTGCGCGACAATGTTCTGCGCAAGGCGATCAATACCGGCAAATTCCTGTCCAACATGGTGACGCTGGAACATGACGGCAAAAAACAGTCGGTCATCCCGAAAGACGTCCAGTTCCATCCGGTCACCGATGTGCCCATGCATATCGACCTGTTCCGTGTAGAGGCCGACTCGATCATTGATGTTGAAGTGCCTGTCGTCTTCCTCGGCGAAGAAGACTCACCGGGTCTGAAACGCGGTGGTGCATTGAACGTGGTGCGCCACACAATCGAATTGTCCTGCCCGGCCGGCTCCATTCCGGAACATATCGAAATCGACATTTCCGGACTGGAAATTGGCGATGCGGTGCACATCTCCGAAGTGACCCTGCCGGACGGCATCACGCCGACCATTGATCGTGATTTCACCATCGCAACGCTGATGGGTGCCCGCGTCGAGGTCGAGCCTGAGGACGAAGAAGACGAAACCGAAGGCGAAGACGGCGAAACCGCCGAGGGCGCCGAAGGCGCTGAAGACGACGCAGAGGGCGAAGGCTCCAAAGAATAGGGGCTTTGCCTCCCCGCCATTCGGGGGCTCTTCATGTTGCTGATCGTCGGTCTCGGAAATCCGGACTCGAAATATCGACACAACCGCCACAATATCGGCTTTCTCACACTGGATGAGATCGCCGATTACTGGCGGCTGGCCCCATGGAAAGCACGGTTTTCCGGCGCCGTCTGTGATGGCAGCATCGAGACTTCGACCGGCCCGCAGAAAATCCTGCTGCTGAAACCCGGCACCTATTACAATGAAAGCGGACGCGCCGTCGGTGAAGCGGCACGCTATTACAACATTCCCGCCGACAAAATTGTGGTCTTCCATGACGAGCTGGACCTGGCGCCCGGAAAATTCCGGTTGAAGCAGGGCGGCGGTCATGCCGGCAATAACGGGCTGCGATCCATTAAGGCCCATATCGACGGCGATTTCCGGCGCGGGCGAGTCGGCATCGGCCATCCCGGTGATAAAAGCCGCGTCACCGGCTATGTCCTGTCCGACATTCCCAAGGCCGATCAGCGCTGGGCCAGCGATCTGATGGACGCGATTGCGCGCTCCATGCCGCTGCTGGCGTCGGGTGAATTCGACGCTTTCCAGACAAAAGTCACGCATCTGGCGCCCGCGCCGGGGAGCGATGACCAGGACAGAACCTGACCGGTTTCAATTGGCGAAATATCTGATTGTTTTTCAGTGATCCGAACCATCTGGTATTGATACATTTCTCAATTTTATAGACAGGTTGCCCTGACAGGTGTATAGGTTGCCGCATGACGTTGAGCATCAAAGATCCGGAAACTGACGCGCTGGCGCGCCAACTCGCAGAGTTGAGCGGCCTTTCGATTACCGACGCTGTGCGCGAAGCTCTGGAAATGGAAATCGCTCGACGCGCCGCTGCCAATGAAAATGATACAAATGCGCGCCTGGCGAAGTTGAACCGGCTGCTCGAATCCTTTCCGAAAGACCTGTTCAAGGACATGACATCTGGTGACCATGATTTCCTTTACGGTGAAGATGGTTTGCCGGAATGATTGTTGATTCTTCGGCGATCATCGCCATTCTTTTCGGTGAGCCCGAATCTGCGGCGTTCAAGCGCTCGATTCAGACCACCGCCAGGGTTCAAGTGTCGGTGGCCAACTGGCTGGAATCCGCCATACGAATTGATTCGAAAAACAACCTGATCGCCTCGCATATTTTTGACGAGTTGATCGACCAGGCGGGCATTGATCTCGCCGCCGTCACGCCGTCGCAAACAATCCTTGCCCGGCGGGCCTATCAGATCTTTGGAAAAGGCACCGACCACCCCGCACAGCTCAGTTTCGGAGATTGTTTCGCTTATGCGCTGGCGAAGGAAACGGGCGAACCTCTGCTCTTCAAGGGTAATGATTTCCGACATACGGATATCGAAGCGGCGCTTTGATCTTGAACGCGGCGCTGCAAGGCGCTACGCCCCGCCCCACACTTCGATACGGATATTATAATGGGTTTCAAATGCGGAATTGTCGGCTTGCCGAATGTTGGTAAATCGACCCTGTTCAATGCGTTGACGCAGACGGCGGCAGCGCAAGCGGCCAATTATCCCTTCTGCACAATCGAGCCCAATGTCGGCGATGTTGCCATGCCGGAGCCACGTCTGGATGTGCTGGCGAAAATCGCCGGATCCAAAGAGATCATTCCGACGCGAATGAATTTCGTCGATATTGCCGGTCTGGTACGCGGCGCATCAAAAGGCGAAGGTCTGGGCAATCAATTCCTCGCCAATATCCGCGAAACCGATGCCATCGCCTATGTGTTGCGGGCGTTTGAAGATGATGATGTCACCCATGTCGAAGACAAGGTCGACCCTATCGCCGATCTGGAAACCGTCGAGACCGAGCTGATGCTCGCCGACATGGAGAGCCTGGACAAGCGCCGGGCCGGACTCGAAAAACGCGCCAAGACGGGCGACAAGGAAGCCAAGGAAGCGCTGGTCCTGATCGATCTGGCCCTGGCAGAACTGAGCGAAGGCCGCCCGGCGCGTCATGCGGATATACCCGCCGATCAACGCAAAGCCTGGCGGATGCTGCAACTCCTGACGTCCAAGCCTGTCCTCTATATCGCCAATGTCGATGAAGACAGCGCCGGCGACGGCAATGCACATTCAAAGCGCGTCGTCGATTATGCCGCAGCGCAAGGATCCGATGCGGTGGTGATCTCGGCCAAGATTGAAAGCGAGCTGGTGCTTCTCGAGGCCGACGAGCGTCAGGAATATCTGGACGCTATCGGCCTGGAAGAGGCCGGGCTCGATCGCCTGATCCACGCGGGATACAATCTGCTGGAACTCCAGACTTATTTTACCGTCGGTCCGAAAGAGGCCCGCGCCTGGACATTCAAACATGGCTGGACCGCGCCGCGCTGTGCCGGTGTGATCCACGGTGATTTTGAAAAAGGCTTCATCAAGGCGGAAACCATCGCCTATGATGACTATGTCGCGCATAATGGCGAAGCCGGCGCGCGCGAAGCCGGCAAGCTGCGGCAGGAAGGCAAGGAGTATCTGGTCAAGGATGGCGATGTCCTGCATTTCAAATTCAATGTCTGAGCGATTGCCCCGCTTGCCCGGAATAACCGGATGACACAGTGGATCGCTCTCATTCGCGGCATTAATGTCGGCGGCAACAATGTCGTGCCGATGAAGGCGCTGCGCGATCTTCTGGGCCAACGCGGTTTCAGTACGGTCCGCACCTATATCCAGAGCGGCAATTGCATCCTCGACGCGGATGACATGACGGCAGCGGAAATTGAAACCGGGATTGCCTCTGTAATCGAGGACGGGTTCGGGTTCCGACCAGATGTCATGGCCTTCACGGCGACAGATTTCGCATCGGCAATCGCGCGCAACCCGTTTGCCGCCCGAAAATTCGATCCGAAACACACCCATATTTTCTTTCTGGACAAAACACCGGCACGTCCCGACATTGATGCCATGAATCGCCTGCTTCAACCCGGCGAAGCCTTCGAATTGCGGGATCGACTGTTTTTTCTGCGTGCCTCGAACGGTGTAGGCCGGTCGAAAATCGCCGCGCGCATCGAGCGTTTTCTGGGCGTCACGGCGACGTCACGAAATCTCAATACCGTCCAGAAAATCCAGGCGCTCCTCGATACCTGACCGGCATTTCCGGGGCCGTCTCGGGTTTCCAGGTGCGCCGACGGCTTGCCATCTCCGGATGAATCCCGCACCTAGTTTGCAGGGCGAGGGATAGATGCAAGATTCTGAATTTGCGGGTAAACGCGAACTTATGACGTTCTGGCAGCTGGTCACGCTGCTGGTTTTTTCGACAGGTATCGTCGCCCTGTCCATTGATATGATGCTCCCCGCCCTGCCCGCGATCGGCACTGATCTCGGCCTTCAGAACGAAAATAATCGCCAACTGGTCATCACTGCCTTTCTGATCGGCTTTGGTCTGGCACAACTGGTTTACGGACCACTCGCGGATTCATGGGGACGCAAACCGGTCCTGCTGGGATCGCTCGCCCTCTATATTCTGGCGACGGTGTTCTGCCTCATCGCCTGGGACTTTGAAGTATTGCTGATCGGACGCCTGCTGCAGGGCATGAGCATTGCCGGCGCGCGCGTGATCGGCACCGCCATTGCCCGCGACCTCACCTCAGGACGCCGCATGGCGCAGATCGTGTCGATGGCGATGATGGTGTTTATGGCTGTCCCCGTCATTGCGCCCAGTCTGGGGCAGGCCGTTCTGCTGGTCGCCCCGTGGCGCTGGATATTTGTTGTCCTGCTGGTGACGGCGTCCGGTCTGGCGATCTGGCTGAGCATTCGCCTGCCCGAAACCCTGCGCCCGGAATATCGCCGCAAGCTGGATTTTCGCGATTCCCTTCGCGGCTATCGTGAAAGCCTGAAACATCGCGCCATGGTCGGCTATATGCTGGCGGGCGCGTTTTTCTTTGGCGGCCTTTATGGCCTGCTCAATTCATCCGAACAGATCATGGCTGAACATTTCGGACTGGGCTCGGTCTGGACGCTGGCCTTTGCCGGCATGGCGGCCTGTATGGCGATCACCAATTTCATCAATTCGCGGCTGGTCATGCGGCTGGGTCAAAGGCGGCTGTCGCAAGGCGCGCTGATCGGTTTCAGCGTGATCAGTCTCCTGCATGTCGCCGTGATCGTATTTGCCGACGAGAACCTGTTGATTTTCATGGGATTATTGACGCTGGCGATGATGCTGATGGGATTGATTGCTGCCAATTTCAATGCGCTGGCGATGGAGCCGGTCGGCCATGTCGCGGGCACGGCTTCGGCGGCCTACGGATTTGGAACCGGCGTGATCGGCGCCATTATCGGCGCTGTGATCGGCCAGCTTTACAATGATTCCACCCTGCCCCTGATCGCCGGGCAGGCGTTTACCGGACTGGCGGCCTTTGTCATCGTCTATGTCACGGAACGCGGTGAATTGTTCGGAGAAGGCACAGACGATTAGGGCGGAAGGTTGCCCCTCCGCCCCAATCTTTCAGAAACGCGAACTGCCTAGTTGCAATTGCGTTCTTCATAGAGGTCATTGAGGTATTCGCGGCGATCTTCGGCCGCTTCAATGGCATCCTCGGTATTCATGTAGGTACCAACAAGTGCCGGCCAGAAAAATACAGCAGCGGCCACGTTTGTCCCGTTGACGCGACGATCATCACGCGCTGCCTGCTCGTACTGATTGGTTTCCTCGATTGCCGCCAGCAATTGCTCGCAATTCAGATTCCGATCACTCGCCTGGCGTGTTTCTACAACCGTCGGCGTGGCACACGCTGTTGCCAGCAGGCCAAAAGCGGCCACACCGGCCATCAGTTTCCAGTTTTTCATAATATCCCCAGTCTTTTCGAATGGAGCCCGAAGGGCTACACGAAAACCCTAGCACCGGCCTGCGCAGGCGACAATCACGGAGCGTGCATATGTATTGCATGCCCGCAGACAGCGATTGGAACACCATGAATTTTGAAACCATCCTGCTCGATATCGACGGTCCGGTGGCGACGATCACACTGAACCGTCCCGACAAAATGAACGCCTATACGCATGACATGATGCACGAGGTCGTGGCAGCGCTCGATCACACGGATGCCAATGACGATGTGCGCGCGGTGATTTTCACCGGCGCGGGCCGGGCGTTTTGTGCCGGAGCCGATCTCTCGACAGGTGTCGAGACGTTCAATGCGGTATCGCAATCGAAAGCCGAGGGCGCGCTGGACGATAATGATCCGCGTTGGCGCGATACCGGCGGGTTGATGAATTTGCGGATATTCAAGTCGATCAAACCGGTGATCGCGGCGATCAATGGCGCAGCGGTTGGCATTGGCGCGACGATGATCCTGCCCATGGATGTGCGCTTCGCTTCGAACACCGCGAAATTCGCCTATCCGTTTTCCCGGCGCGGCATTGCCTGGGACGGAGCGGCGAGCTGGTTCCTGCCGCGCGTCGTCGGCATTTCAACGGCGATGGACTGGAGCCTGTCAGGGCGTACCTTCCCGGTCGATGAAGCGCTGTCTGAAAAGCTGGTGAAGCAGGTTTTTGCGCCGGAAGATTTATTGCCGGCCGCGCATGAGTATGCACGCAAGCTGGCGGAGACAACCGCGCCGGTTTCCGTTGCCGTCATGCGCCAGATGGCCTGGCGCATGCTGGGGCCACACACGCCTATGGATGCGCACCGCATTGAATCGAAGGCCATTCTGCATGCCGGGATCGGGCCGGATGCCGCCGAGGGCGTGATGAGCTTTCTGGAAAAACGCGCGCCGGACTTTCCGCTCAAGCCCTCTACCGATTTACCGCCCTGGTATCCATTCTGGGAGGAGGAAGAATACTAACCCCCTCACCCTTGAATACGTGCCTCGACGAGGCTCGCATTCTTGCCCTCTCCCTTGAGGGAGAGGGAAGAGCGCGTCAGCGCGAAGGGTGAGGGGAATAAAGTTAAAACTCCTCGACCGAGAGGCTGTCATCTGTCGCTGCGCCATCGAGACGCCAGCCTGCGCCCGGGCCGGTCGCAAGCGTCTCCGCCAACCATGGCAGCAAGGCCAGCAATTGCGCTTCCAGCGTATATGGGGGGTTGATGATGACCACGCCCGCACCGGCGAGTTTACCTTCGGCCTCCAGATCGCGGACCCAGAGATCGGCGCGCAGCACATTTTCCGGCGACGCATAATTTTCTTCAAACAGCCATTCGGCGAGGCCGACATCGAAGCGTTCCGACGCCCATAAATCCTTCAAGGGTCGCCAGAAAATATAAGTGCCGCCGGTCCATTTCGGGATCGCCTTGCGCACGGCTTCGGCCATGTGGGCCATCTCGTCACGATGTTCAAACGGCGGATCAATCAGAACAACGCCGCGCTTTTCGCGTGGCGGCACCAGGGCATGCAACGCCTTGTAGCCATCGCGTTTTTCGACCTTCACCGCCGGATTGCGGACATAGCGTTGATCCAGCGTCTTTGCGTCGGCCTCATGCAATTCGCACAGATGCGCGCGGTCCTGTTCCCGAAGCAGGCGCGCGGCCAATTCCGGTGATCCGGGATAAGTGGTCAGCGTCTCGCCGGGATTCATGGCGCGCACGACATCCAGATACGGCGCAAGAGCCTCATCGACCGCTGCGGGGCGTTTCGCGCCAAGCACTTTGGAGATCCCGCCTTCCCATTCCGGATTGCGCTGCGCTTCATCGGAGGTGAGGTCGTACGCGCCGACCCCCGCATGGGTGTCGATATAGCGAAACGGTTTGGCCTTCTTCTTCAAATGGCTCAAGCATTGCGCCAGAACGGCGTGTTTGAGCACATCAGCGAAGTTTCCGGCATGAAAGGCGTGACGATAATTCATGGCCTCGCTTTATCGTAATTTGCGTTGCGACGGGAAGGCTTTATCTTCCGCACCAAACCCGGGGAGGCTTTGATGTTACGCTTGATATCCATATTGACCACGATTGCGCTCAGCGCATGCAGCGCTGCCGCGCAGGACGAGACCGCGCCAGCGCGCGAGGATGGCTCCCGCGTTTATGAAAGCATCGGCCAGATCACCGCCAATGGACAGCGCGTCCGCTATTCGGTTGTCGCGGGTGAAACCTATATGGCGGGTGATGATGGCGAACCCTATGCTTCCATCTTCTCGACCGCCTATATCCGCGAAGGCGTGGAGGATCGCGCCTCCCGCCCTGTCGCTTTCATTTTCAATGGTGGACCCGGCTCGGCGAGCCTGTGGCTGCATATGGGCGTGTTCGGTCCCTATCGCCTCGATCTGCCGCCAGATGCGCGCGATGATGGCGCCGCCCCCTATTCCATTGTCGAGAATAATCTCTCCATTCTGGATGCCGCCGATCTGGTCTTTGTCGATCCGGTCGGCACTGGCTGGAGCCGCCCTCTGGGCGAGGCTGATACAGATCAGTTCTGGGGTATTCGCGAGGATGCCCGCGTGCTGGGGGCCTTTATCCGCCGCTGGCTGACAGAAAACCGGCGCTGGAATTCGCCGAAATACCTGCTGGGTGAAAGCTATGGCACAACGCGGATCGCGGCGCTTCTGAACGAGATGCAGGGCGGCTGGACGGATGTCTCGTTCAATGGTGTTGCTCTGATCTCGACCGTGCTGGATTTCCGCTTCGATGATACCTCCGAAGGCAATGATGTCGGCTTTGTCGGCCTGATGCCCGGCTTTGCCGCAACCGCCTGGTATCATGAGCGTATCGACCGCTCGGCCTGGGATGGGGATATCGAGGCCTTCCTGAGCGATGCGCGTGATTTTGCCTATGACACCTACATGCCGGCACTCTTGCGCGGGGCGAGCCTGCCGGAAGCCGACCGGCGCGCCGTGGCCGCCGAATTGTCCAGCTATATCGGTCTTTCCGAACAATATCTGATGCGCGCCAATCTGCGGGTCAATCTCGGCCGGTTCATGCGCGAACTCTTGCGCGATGAAGGCCTGTCTGTAGGACGTCTGGACAGTCGCTTTACCGGGGCTGAAGCCGATGCGGTCAGCGAGGGGCCTGAATATGACCCGTCCGCCTATGGCATTGATGGCGGGTTCACGGCGGCCATGCTGCACTATTTCACCGACACGCTTGGCGTCGATATTACCGAGGAATATTCGGTGATCGACATCCCGACGGCGACCGAATGGAATCGCTCGACGGGGCAAGGCTCGTCCTACGTGAATGTGACGCCGTGGGTGGCGACCGCGATGCGTCAGAATTCCGATCTCGAAGTGCTGGTGGCGCAAGGGTATTATGATCTGGCGACGCCGTTTTTCTCGGCCGAGCTGATGTTCAACCAGCCCGGCTTTGATCCGGACCGGGTGACCTTCAGCTATTATGAGGCGGGGCATATGATGTATATCCACCCGGAATCGCT
>BQJI01000046.1 GCA_021604625.1 Hyphobacterium sp.
CGCGAATTTTCATTCTGCTGCCTCCAATGCGTCTTCAGCCGGACCTTCGAGCCAATCGACCTTGTCCATTTTGCGGACAATCACGAATTCATCGCGGTTGGATCCGACCGTTCCGTAATAGTTGAAACCGTAGGATTGCTGGGCATATCCGCCGATCATGTGGGTCGGTTTCAGCGTCGCGCGGGTCACTGAATTGTGGATCCCGCCGCGCTGACCGGTCATTTCCGAGCCGGGCACATTCACGATCTTTTCCTGAGCGTGATACATGAACAGCGTGCCGGGTTTGATCCGTTGGGACACCACAGCCCGGGCCACGAGCGCGCCGTTGGAATTATATGCCTCCACCCAGTCATTATCGACAATGCCCGCAATTTTTGCGTCGTCTTCCGACAACCAGACAATCGGTCCGCCGCGTGACAGCGTCAGCATCAGAAGATTGTCGGTATAGGTGGAGTGAATGCCCCATTTCTGGTGCGGCGTAATGAAGTTCAACACCACTTGCTGATTGCCATTGGGTTTGGAATCAATAACCGGCGCAATCGTCGCGGTATCAATCGGCGGCCTGTAGACACACAGGCCTTCGCCAAAAGCGAGCATCCATTTGTGATCCTGATAGAGCTGTTGGCGTCCGGTCAGTGTCCGCCACGGAATCCGCTCATGGACATTGGTATAACCGGCATTGTAGCAGACTTTTTCACTCTCGATGCCCGACCAGGTCGGCGAGGAAATAATTTTACGGGGTTGGGCCACAACGTCCCGGAATCGGATTTTCTCATCCTCTTTCGGCAGCGCCAGATGGGTGTGATCCAGACCTGTATTTTTCGACAGGGCCTCCCAGGCCTTGACCGCTACTTCACCATTGGTTTCCGGCGCCAGCATGAGAATGATTTCCGCCGCATCAATCGCGGTTTCAATCTTCGGACGCCCTTTCGAGACCCCCTCTTCCAGCACCACGCCATTCAGCGCTTCCAGATGTTCAATCTCGACATCGGTGTTCCAGCCAATCCCCTTGCCGCCATTTCCGAGCGAATTCATCAACGGCCCGAGAGAAGTGAACTTCTTGTAGAGGTCCGCATAATTGCGTTTGACCGACATGATTTGCGGCATGGTCTGGCCCGGAATGGCATCCACTTCGCCTTTCTTCCAGTCCTTGACGTCAAACGGTTGCGCAATTTCACCTGGCGTGTCGTGCAGGATGGGCAGCATGACGATATCGGTTTCCTCGCCCATTTCCTCTGGCGCGACTTCCGAGAGTTTCTTGGCCAGACCTTTGAAAATATCCCAGTCGCTTCGCGCTTCCCAGGATGGATCAACCGCCGCCGTCAGCGGGTGGATGAAGGGGTGCATGTCAGACGTGTTGAGATCGTTCTTCTCGTACCAGGTAGCCGTCGGCAGAACGATGTCGGAATACATGCAGGTCGTCGACATTCTGAAGTCAATCGTGACCAAAAGGTCCAGCTTGCCTTCCGGTGCCTTGTCGACCCACTTTACCTCGCTTGGCCGTTGATCCGGGCCAACTTCGTCGCCCATCAGCCCGTTTGAAGCCCCGACCAGGTGTTTGAGGAAATACTCATGTCCCTTGCCAGATGATCCCAGCAGGTTTGATCGCCAGACAAACAGATTACGCGGCCAGTTTGCCGGGTTATCCGGATCTTCGGACGACATCCGGATATCGCCGGATTTCAAGCCTTCGACCACATATTCCTTGGCATCCTTGCCCGCCGCTTCAGCGGCTCTCGACAATTCAAATGGATTGGTTTGCAGCGCGGGCGATGATGGTAGCCAGCCCATGCGTTCGGCGCGGACATTCCAGTCAATCATCGTCCCGGACCAGTCACCATCGGGTGCGGTCGGCGACAGGATTTCCTTCGTATCCAGTGTTTCGTAACGCCATTGATTGGTATGAGCATAAAAGCTCGACGTCGAATTCTGATGCCGCGGCGGGCGGTTCCAGTCGAGCGCAAAGGCGAGCGGCTGCCAGCCCGTCTGTGGCCGCAGTTTTTCCTGGCCGACATAGTGCGCCCAGCCGCCGCCAGACTGACCGACGCAGCCGCACATCACCAGAAGATTGATGATCCCCCGGTAATTCATGTCCATATGATACCAGTGGTTCAGACCGGCGCCGACAATCACCATGGACTTGCCTTGGGTCTTCTCGGCATTGGTGGCGAAAGCGCGGGCTGTCGCGATGATTTTCTTGCGATCCACGCCCGTAATCTGCTCGGCCCAGGCGGGCGTATAGGGCGCGACATCGTCATAGCTCTCGGCGAGGTGTTCACCGCCGAGACCACGATCAAGGCCGTAATTTGCGCACATGAGGTCGAAGACCGTCACAACCAGCGCATCGCCGTCTTTCAGGGCAACCCGGCGCGCCGGAAGCTTGCGCATCAGAACATCCGGATGGTCCGTGCCGGCAAAGTGGTCATGGTGTTTATTGCCGAAATACGGGAAGCCGACATCAACCTGCTCATCATGCCGGTCGTCGAGAATGAAGGAGAGTTCCAGCTCGACATCCGTACCTTTGCTATCTTTCTGCTCAATATTCCATTTGCCGGTTTCACCCCACCGGAAACCGATCGACCCCAGGGGCGCAACATAATTTCCGCTTTTGCGGTCGAAGGCGATGGTTTTCCATTCCGGATTATTGTCCTCTCCCAGACCGTCATCAAAGTCAGAGGCCCGCAGCATGCGCCCGGGTACAAGGCGACCATCCTTCATTTCCAGACGAACGAGATTGGGCATATCGGTATTTTCGCGCGCATAACGCTCGAAATATTCGGCCTGCCGGTCCAGATGATATTCGCGAAGAATGACATGCCCCATCGCCATGGCGAGCGCGGCATCCGTGCCCTGCTTGGGATTGAGCCAGATGTCGCCGAATTTCGCGGCTTCGGAATAATCCGGGCAGATCACCGCACTCTTGGCGCCGCGATAGCGCGCCTCGGTATAAAAGTGCGCATCCGGTGTCCGGGTCTGTGGAACATTCGAGCCCCAGATCAGCAGGAAGCCGGCATTGTACCAGTCAGCTGATTCCGGAACATCGGTCTGTTCACCCCAGGTTTGCGGGCTGGCCGGTGGCAAATCGCAATACCAGTCATAGAAGGACATGCAGACGCCGCCCAGCAGCGAAAGATAGCGCGAACCCGCCGCGTAGGAGACCATCGACATCGCCGGAATGGGCGAGAATCCGAACACCCGGTCGGGTCCGTATTCCTTGGCCGTATAGGCGTTGGCTGCGGCAATGATTTCGTTGACTTCATCCCAGTCGCCCCGAACGAAGCCGCCTGCGCCGCGTTTTGATATATAGGATTGCCGTGTTTCCGGATTGGCTTGTATCGACCGCCACGCCGCCATCGGCGTCATTGTCTCACGCGCCGCGCGCCAAGCTTTCAACAGGCGCGAACGGATCATCGGGTGCTTCAGGCGATTGGCCGAGTACATATACCAGGAATAGCTGGCGCCACGCGAACAGCCGCGCGGTTCATGATTTGGCAGATCCGGACGCGTACGTGGATAATCTGTCTGCTGGGTTTCCCAGGTCACCAAGCCGCCCTTGACGTAGATTTTCCAGCTACACGACCCGGTGCAGTTCACACCGTGCGTCGAGCGGACAATCTTGTCGTGCTGCCAGCGCTTCCGGTAGGAATCCTCCCATTTCCTGTCTTCCGTGGTCGTGATGCCATGGCCATCGGAAAACGTGTCCGTTTTGCGGGTGAAAAATGTGAGGCGGTCGAGGAGATGACTCATGGTGACGGTCCTTTACGGGTTTCTCACATCTGCGCCCGGGCGCAGATAGAACCACCAGTTGATGGCAATGCAGGCGATGTAGAATACGGCAAATCCGATCAATGCAAACTCCGGTGTTGTCGCACGTATCTGTTCGCCGAAGACTTGCGGGATGATAAAGGCGCCATAGGCGGCAACCGCAGATGTCCACCCCAGAACAGGCCCGGCCTGTTCACGGTCAAATACGGCGGCAATGGTCCGGAAGGTTGAACCATTTCCGATGCCGGTTGCCGCAAAAAGCACCAGGAACAGGATCAGGAAAGGTGTGAAATAGATTTCCGGCGTTGCGGAACCATAAGCCTGCTTCATGAACCAGGCGACGCCCAGCGCACAAATCACCATGATGACAGAAATCACCTGGGTCACGAGCGCGCCGCCGAATTTGTCCGCCAGCTTGCCGCCAATCGGGCGAATTAGTGCGCCGATGAAAGGGCCGGTCCAGGCGAACATCAGCGCACTGGGACCGTTTGTGTTGATAACGTCATGCGTCATGACACCATCGACCATGATGTGCTGGAAACCAAAGATCACCTTGATCGCGAGACCAAACGCCGCCGCAAATCCGATGAAGGATCCGAACGTCATCGTATAGATGATCGTCATCGCCCAAGTGTGCTTGTTGCGGAAAATCTTGTACTGGCGGTCCAAGCTTTGACGAATGCGCCCGGGTATAGCCTTCAGCGCAAAGACTGTTGCCGCAATGACGCCTGGCAGAACCAGCCATTTCGAAACGCCCCAGCCGGAACCACCTGCTTCCGCTGGCAGCATCAGCCAGAGCCCGGCCGCCGCCGTGATCAAACCGATCGCCAGCATGCCGATGATCTTGGAAAATGCACCAATGGGTGACCCGATATTGGGGGAAACCTCTTCATCGAGAATATTATTCATCCCCACCCAGGTCGCGATGACGACGGGGATCAGGATAGCGACCCAGATAAATCCGGCATTATGAAGGAAGGTTTCGGTGCCTGCCGGAATCCGGCCGATCAGCGTGCCGGATGTATTCTGAAGCACCATGGACGTGCCGCCGAACACGCCCACTGTCATGACCAGCGGGATCAGGATCTGCATGGTCGTGACGCCGAAATTGCCCAACCCGGCATTCATGCCAAGCGAGTATCCCTGGATTTTCTTGGGAAAGAAAAAGCTGATATTCGACATCGAGCTGGCGAAATTACCGCCGCCAAATCCGGACAACAACGCCATCAACTGGAATTGCCATAGCGGCGTGTCGGGATTCTGAAGGATGATCGCCGTACCCGCTGACGGCAAAAGCAGCAATGCCGTCGTTATGAAGATCGTATTGCGGCCACCGGCCAGCCGGATGAAGAAAGTTGACGGGATACGCAAGGTCGCACCGGACAATCCGGCAATGCCGGTGAGCGTAAACAACTCAGTCTGGCTGAAACCATAGTCCAGATTGATCATCTGTACGGTAATAATGCCCCAGTAGAGCCAGACCGCAAAACCGCACAGCAGAGCAGGAATGGATATCCAGAGATTACGGTTGGCGATGGATTTTCCGGTGGCTTCCCATTGCTCGGGGTCTTCCGGGTTCCAGTTTTTCAGATCCTTACCCATGACAGGTGTCCTTGTTTGGTGGGGCGATAACCGCGATGGCGCCGTGCAGGGCGGCCATCGCGGTCGCGAACTCAGCTATGCTGGGGAGCAGGGAGAGGCTCCGCCGGCACGTCGCTGAGATGTTTCTCGTCAGCAAGTTGAGGGAATTTCTTGCGTTCCATGCGACGGATGGCGAAGTGCATCCAGAGCGTGGAAACCAGAACAATCAGGAACATCAGCATGAAACAGCTGGTCCAGACGCCTGTAAGGTCATTCATGATGCCGAAACTGATGGGCAGAACAAACCCGCCCAGTCCGCCAATCATGCCGACCAGGCCCCCGACCGAACCAACATGGTGCGGATAGTAGACGGGGATGTGTTTGTAGACCGCGGCCTTGCCGAGCGACATCACGAAACCAAGTCCGATCGACAGACAGGCAAAGAGCGGAACGCCGATGCCGAAACTGAATTCGATCGGCCCGTCAATGCCGCTGACGATGTAGCGGGTTTCCGGATAGCTCAGGATAAACAGGCAGACGAGCGAGACGATGAAAGTGAGATACATCACGAAACGTGCGCCCCACTTGTCCGACATCCAGCCACCCAGCGCCCGGAAAATGGAAGCGGGCAGCGAGTAGGCCGCAGCCAGCATGCCCGCTGTTGCGAGGTCCATACCGTAGGCGCCGACATAATAGCGCGGCAACCAGTTGGCGAGCGCGACGAAAGCGCCAAAGACGAAGAAATAATAGACCGCAAAGCGCCAAACCTGAGGGTTTTTGAGCGGCTCAAGTTGCAACAATGCCGACGTCGGGCGCGAATTGGTCCGGCGCTGCTCGGCCAGAACCGGATCATCTTTGGTGAACACCCAGAAGACGATCGCCATCAACACCAGAACGCCGGCATAGATTTGTGCGGTCTGTTGCCATCCAAAAGCAACCACCAGGAAGGGTGCGCCGAAATTGGTCACCGCAGCCCCCATATTACCAACACCGAAAATACCTAGCGCAGTACCCTGCTGCTTGGCTTCATACCAGCGCGAAACGTAGGCGATGCCGATAATGAATGAGCCACCGGCCAGACCAACACCCAGCGCCGCCAGCAAAAACATGGAATAGGTCGTGGCCATCGACAACAGAAAGGCAGCCAGAGCTGTTGTCATCATCTGGATCGGGAACATGATCCGCCCGCCATATTTCTCGGTGATGACGCCCAGGAATATGCGGCTGATCGAACCCGTCAGAACCGGCGTTGCGACGAGCAGGCCGAATTGCGTTTCGGAAAGCCCGAGTTCCTGTTTGATCTGAACGCCGATGATCGAGAAAATTGTCCAGACGGCGAAACAGACCGTGAAGGCCAGCGTACTCATCCCGAGTGCCTGGCGTTGTTGTCCGTGTGTCACGCCTTCAAGCGTTTGCATGGCTGCCCCCAAATCTGTCGCCAGCGATTGCCAGCACTTGGCCTATGAATACCGAGCCCGCGCAGATTCCGGAATGTCGTGACTTGTCGCGCGTCAATGCAGCGCACGAATAATTCTTGCGTCAAAGATTGTTTTTCTGAGCACTGTTTGACGTCAATCGAGCTCGGCCACATTGACAATTATTGCATTGATAAAAATCAATCATCGGGGTAATGACGCCCGGCAATAAACGATTGGGTCGAGTATGCGAGAGAGCGACAAGGATATTATTCGGAGTCTGAAGATATTTTCAGACGTCGACGAGCGCCTGTTCGAAACCCTGGTCACAGCGGCCTATGCCCAGCGCTTCCCGGCGCAGGTCGATCTGATCCATGAGGGCGAATCGGCAGATTTTCTCTATATTGTGCTGGAGGGGTGCGTGGAACTTTTCGCCAGCAGCCACGGCCGCGAAACATCCATGGCCATCGTCTCGCCTGTTTCAACCTTCGTTCTGGCGGCCACGGTCAAGGATGCGCCCTATCTGATGTCCGCACGTACGGTGGATCCATCAAAACTTCTCCTTATTCCCTCGCAGAATGTGCGTGACGTCTTCGATCAGGACCCCGCTTTTGCCCGGGCCATCGTCACTGAATTGGCGACCTGTTATCGGTCCGTGGTCAAGTCGATGAAAAACCTGAAACTGCGCACGGCGATCGAGCGTGTAGGAAATTATATTCTTAGACTGCACGACAAGTCCGGCAAAGCCGATATCGTGGAACTTCCGTTCGGGAAGCGAAATCTCGCTTCCATTCTCGGCATGACGCCAGAGAATTTGTCGCGTGCATTCGGAGCATTGCAGTCTCATGGCATTCTGATGGATGGCGCGCGTATCGAGATCATTGATCGTGCTGCGCTGGAAACCGTCAGCAAACCCAACCCGTTGATCGATGACTTCCGCAGTTAGTCCGCCTCAAATTGCGGGAATCGTTCTGGCCGGCGGTGAATCGCGCCGCATGGGCACAGACAAGGCCGGAATTGAATATCTTGGCCAGACTTTCCTTGAGCGGGCACAAGCATTGCTACGCGATGTGGGATGCGATCCGGTGCGCGTCAGCGGTCGACCCGGCCTCGCGTGCGGCATCGAAGACAGCCAACCCGGACAGGGGCCGGCTCAGGCCGTTTTGGATTCCATGCGCGTCATTCCGAAGGCGTGCGCCGGGGCGCTCTTTATCCCGGTCGATATGCCATTACTGACCGCAGACGATCTTGAACCATTGCTGGCAGGCCAGCATGCAAGTGCCTGGCGAGACCACCCGCTGCCTGTCTTTATTCCCGCGACATCCTTGCTGCCATCACGAGAGGGCGTCCGGTCGGTAAAATATCTCCTCTCCTGTCTCGACATGCATTGGTTTGACCTGCCACAGAATCGGCACCCTCGCTTCCGAAATTTTAATACCGAGGCCGACCTCAGGACACTGGAATAGTCGCGGACCCACATTTAGTCCGACCTCGGCGAGCAACCATCCGGTGTGCAGACATCTGCGGTCGGCGAATCGTCAGGCAATGGCGTCTGCGAACGAGCTTCGGTCAAAAGCGCGCCGATTTCTGCCCCGATCTTCAACTCCGATACCTGCCCGAAATGATGGGCCCGCAGCACGCCTTCAGCATCAATGATCAAAAGGCTCGGCGTGCCTTGCAATCCGTAAGCGGCCATGGTTTGCGGCAGATGCCCTGTTCCCGGCTTGTCAATCGCCACTGGAAACTTGATTCGGAATTCGTGCAGAAACGCTTCCAGCGATACGGCGGTCATTGCGTCATGATGTTCAAAAACGCTGTGCAGCCCGATCACCTGTACACGGTCGGCGGGAAAATTCTGCTGAATCGATTGGGCCAGCGGCAGGCCGTGCAGAATACAGCCAGGGCAAAGCATCTGGAAGGCTTCGATCACCACGACTTTTCCGGCAAAGTCACTCAATCGGGTCGTGTCCGGTGCGTTGAACCAGCGCGAGGTTACAAGGTCTGGGGCTTTCAATTTTCTCTCCAGTAATGATTGGCGGCTGCGATTGTCTGGAAATGAGTAGCCACAACAGCCGACGATGCGATCAGGGCATCGGCATCCCGGGCATAGGTCTCGCGCAAGTGCGCCCGGACGCCCGCCTCGGGTTGGATTTCCCTGATAGCACGCCGCGCCAGTGTCACGGCGAGGTCATATCCCGCTTGCGCGGACGGTGTCTGCAAGCTTTCAAGCCAGGTATCGGTCATATTGATTGATCCTTGTGCGAGGGCTGACCGCTCATTGCGAGCGGCCAGCACCAGTATCAATTTATGCGGCCAGGCAGGCTCAGATCACCGGATGCGACGTCAAAAACATCGGTGACACAAAAGAGCGGTGCATGGACATTGGCGTTAACACGCAGGGCGGCCGTCACGGCATCATAGGAGGCACCGGCCACTTCAACATCCTGTCCGAATGCCACATTGATGGTAATTTCCGGTCCGTCGAACAGCGGCGTGAATCCGGGACTGTCGAGAAGGATGGGCAAGCCGGGCCATGTAGCTGGCAGGTTTGGCGTCGTGCCTTCAGGAATGTCCTTCACCGCCAACGCTCCGGGTCCACAGGCTTCGGTCGGGGTCAGAACCACCCAGTGACTATGCCATGTGCCGCCATCATTGCCCGCATCACCATCACGGTTCTCGTCAAACAGCGGGGTATCGTCAAAGTCCGAATGTGTGGCTGCAACAATCGCCAGAATACCGGCACCTTCGTCAAATCCGACCGTCGCGGGATCCAGCGAAGTCGGCCAGACATAGGCATGGGCTGGAGCCCCGGCGAGCTGCCCGATCGGCTCGGCCTGATCGGCACCAGCAACACCGTTTGTGGTCATGTGAAACGTAACCTGATTTCCATTGCGGTGCGCGTGTGCGGCCAGAATGTCCATCGAAGCGAGCGCCGTCGGCGATTCCTCTGACAGGATGGCCCCTGACTGGTGCATGGCATGGGTCGCATGATCACCGTCTGCGATAGCAACAGCCGGTAACAGGAAAAGGGTAGAGGCAAGCAAGGCGGGTTTGAACATGGAACTGATCCTCGTTGATTGTGGAAGATCGATATAGAAGCGAGTCGAAACTATTGCAATAGTTATTTCGAGTCGCTATCATAAGGCATGGAAAACAGACACGCAGTGACCGACAGGGATGTCGTCAAACATCTGATCAAACGACTGGCGCGCATTGATGCCAGTGATGGCTGGCGCGCGGATCTGAATCCGGCTCAGCGCGCAGCCTTGGACTATCTTTCCCGGGCCAACCGGTTTTCCCGGCAGCCTTCCCATCTGGCCAGCTATCTCGGATCGACGCGTGGCACCGTGTCCCAGACACTGAAATCGCTTGCCGCCAAAGGTTATGTCGAGGCGGTGACACCCGGCAGTGACAAACGGACTATCGCCTATCAACTGACCGAAAGCGGGCGGAAACTGGCCACCACTTCCGACCTTCTCAGCGAGTCGCTGGATCAATTATCCGCCGGAAGTCTGCGTGATATCGCGACTCAATTGCGACATGTGCTGGGCGCGGCGATTCACACGAACAGACAAAAGCCGTTCGGTCTGTGCAAAGACTGCACCTATTTTCAGCCCAAAAATGGCAATGGCCATTGCCGATTGCTCAACGAGGAACTCGGCGTGTTCGAACGGGATCAGATTTGCCATGAGCAATTACCCCGGTCGGCCGGCGCTTCAGCCACATCGGCCTGATCTCCACCCGCATGCTCACAGGTGAATCACAACGCTCATTGACTCTTTTTGTTTGAAGAACAAAAATAGAACAAATGATCACAAAAAGAGGTCCCCAAAGCCTCGCGTCACCGGCAAACCGGCGACGTGATGATGCTGCGACCGCCACTTTCCCCTTCGGAATGGCGCAGGAAGGCGTGCACGAGATCGCCGAAGCCCGCTATGGTGATGCCGGTGCGGCGGCGGGTTTTGCCCTGTCAGCATTGAACACTTCCCGGCCCGGCGTCTGGTTATGGATTCGCGAACGCGCCCTGACCGCGGATCTCGGCCGGGTTACCGGACTGGGGGCTGCCGCCTTCGGGCTGGATCCGTCGCGCCTTGTCTTTGTCGAGGCCGGGTCGTCACTGGAAGCTTTGCAGGCCACCGAGGAGAGCGTCAGGTCCGGCGCGGCTTCGGCCGTTATCACCGAACTCAAGGAGGCCAGCTTTACCGCCACGCGTCGCCTGCTGCTGGCGAGCGAAGCCGGCGGAACGCCAGCACTTCTGCTTTTCCCTCACACCCGCGCCGGAGCAACCGCTTCCCATGCCCGCTGGCGGATATCGCCAGCCCCTTCTGCGCCCAACCTGTTTGACGCACGCGCGCCCGGTTCACCCCGCTGGACAGCCCGTCTGGAGCGTTGTCGCACAGCCCCCGGACAGGCGGGGCGCCAATTTGATCTGGAGTTTGATGATGAGACGCTATGCCTGCGTCTGGTTTCCGGACTGGTCGATAGACCGGCTGCGGCGCGCCCGGCGCGGCCAGCCGATATCCTGCCATTCCGCAAAACCGGATGAACCGCCTTTCATTCTGACCGAACAGGGCGTCACGGGTCTACGCGTGGCGGCGGCGAATGCGTCTGCAACACGCCTTGGCATCGGCCCGGGCCTGCGTTTTGCCGATGCCAGGTCTCGCGCACCGAATGTGCAGGCTGAACCGGTCAATCGCGCCGCCGATGCAGCGGCACTGGAAGCACTGGGTCTGTGGGCGACACGCTGGACCCCCCTTTCTGCGGTGGATGGTGTGGATGCACTGCGGCTGGACATCACCGGTTGCGCCCGCTTTTTCGGTGGTGAAGGCGCGCTGCTCGGCGATATCGGAGAGCGCATGGCGGCGGGTGGATTGTCCTGTCGTCTGGGCGTTGGCCCGACACCGGGCGCGGCCTGGGCGCTGGCACGCTATGGCGACAGCCGGGTCAATGTCTGTCGCAGCGATCAAAGCGTGGAAGACGCGTTGAGGGATTTGCCGATCACCGGCCTGCGTCTGACAGAAAACGCCGAGCGTTTGCTGCGCCGGTTCGGCCTGACCCGGATCGGCCAGCTTTACGGCATAGACCGCACGGCTCTGGCCCGCCGTTTTGCCTCGAAAGACGCCGCCAATGCAGTTCGTTTCCGGCTCGATCAGGCGCTGGGAATTTATGCCGAACCGCTCGTGCCCTTGCGCCCGCAACCGGACTATGCCGCCCGGCGCTCCTTTGTCGAACCGCTGAGTTCCAGCGACGGCATCACCGCAGCACTGGGTGATCTGGCCGAAGCCCTGTGTCGGCATCTGGAGCAGGACGGACGCGGTGCCCGTGATTTCACCCTGACAGCGTTCCGGTCCAACGGTTCAGCCAGCCTGGTTGCCCTGTCGACGGCACGGCCCGTGCGCGATGTGGCCCATATTCTGCGGCTCTTCCGCGACCGGATTGAAAAGATAGACCCCGGTTTCGGGATCGATCTTCTGGCGCTGACCGCAACCCGTCCCGATACGCTGGAAACAGACGCCCGCGCCCTCTCGCCGGATCTGGCCGCCAGCCCGGTTGATCCGGCTGCCCTGGCAGCATTGGCCGACCGGTTGACCGCAAAACTGGGTGAAGGCGTGGTGCGCATTTCGCGCTCCGTGGCCAGCCATGATCCGGCACGCGCTGAAATTCTGACCGCCTTCGAAGGTCAGGACGAAGACTGGAGCGAGGCCTTGCGGGCACCACGCAGCGACCGTCCTGCCCGCCTTCTGGACCAGCCGGAAGTCGTGGATGTTCTGGCCGAAGTGCCGGATGGTCCGCCGGTGCGGTTTGTCTGGCGGCGCGTCCCCCGACGGGTGAAGCGTGCGGAAGGCCCCGAACGCATCGCGCCGGAATGGTGGCGCACCTTCAACAATGAAGCGCGGGCGCGGGATTATTACCGCGTCGAGGATGAAGACGGTCGCCGCTACTGGGTCTTTCGCGAAGGCTTGTATCAGGATGGTCGCGGCGGAAATCCGCGCTGGTTTGTACACGCGCTGTTTGCATGACC
>BQJI01000047.1 GCA_021604625.1 Hyphobacterium sp.
TCCAATGATCCGAATGTGATTTTTGCAGCGATTGATCCGGTTTTTGAACCAATGGCCCAAAGCAATGAAATTCAACAAATACGTCACCTAATCGGGGATATGGACGATCCAGAATTGCGTATTACAGATCGGTCAGGTTTATCTTCCAGTCCTTTGCGTTAAGAAAGACGCAATCAATAAACACACGTCCATTCCGGGGAGTTTTGAAATGCGTCATTTTCTAATGGGTGCGAGCGCAATCGCGCTTTTGAGCGGCTGTTCAAATGAAAGGCAGACATCGGCTGTTGAGACGCCGATAGAGCCTAACCTTGTCGAATCGGTTGAAACAGAAACCCAGACTGAAACCGAACGGCTCATGGCGTTTTTCGACCAGCAATTCCAGCGTGAGCTCGCTTTCAGCCCGCAAGGACAAACTTTCCTGGGTCTGATCGACAATGTCGACGCCTATGGTCGCCTCGATGACCCGTCCTATGCGGCTTTTGAAGCAGGACAGGAACGCGCTCAGGCCGATCTGGAAACGCTACGAACTGATTTCGATTTCGATGCACTCTCTCCCGGCGCCCAGGTTTCTTACCGGTTTGCCGAATTCGTTCTCACAAACCGCCTGGAGCAAGGTGAATTCTGGGATCACAATTATATCTTCACGCAGTTTTTCGGCCCACACAGCAATATCCCGTCGATGATCATTGGCTATCACCGGGTTGCAAACGCTGATCAGGCTGATGCCTATGTGCGCCGTCTCGAAAACCTCGGGCCGGTCATGCAGACTTTCGTTACGCAGGCCGACGAGCGTGCGCAACAAGGGGTTCTACCGCCCGGCTTTGCCTATCCAACAATTATCAATACGTCGCGCGGCATGATTACCGGCGCTCCGTTTGATGACAGCGGCACCGACTCCCCCCTCTGGGCGGATTTCAACGGGAAGCTGGAAGATCTGGACCTGTCCGACGAGGATATGGCGGACTTGCAGGATCGGGCGCGCACGGCGCTGCTGGAATCGGTTGGGCCTGCCTATCGCAATCTGATCGCGACGATGGAAAATCACGCCGAAATCGCCGAGCAAATCGAGATTGATGGCGTGTCACGCCTGCCGCGCGGCGCAGCCTTCTATGAAGCGCGGGTACAAAATTACACTACCCGCGATGATATGAGTGCGGAACAGGTCCATAATACCGGCTTGGCTGAAGTCGATCGCATTCACGGGGAGATGCGCGACATCATGGAGCAGGTCGAATTCGATGGCACGCTTCAGGAGTTCTTCGAATTCACGCGGACCGACAGCCAGTTCTTCTATGAAAACACCGAAGAAGGCCGTCAGCGTTACCTCGATGAAGCCACGGCCATGCTGGAAACCATCACGGATACGCTTCCCGAGTATTTCGGCCGCCTTCCGCAAGCCGAACTGGAAGTGCGTGCTGTTGAGCCTTACCGCATCGAGACCGCCACGGGCGCGTTCTATGAACCCGGACCGCTCGATGGATCAGCACCCGGTGCCTATTATGTAAATCTCGCCCATATGGACGAATTACCCGTCTATCAAATGGAAACGCTCGCCTATCATGAAGGCCTGCCGGGACACCATATGCAATCAGCGATCGCGCAGGAGCTGGACAATGTGCCCATGTTCCAGCGGGTGACCTGGTATTCAGCCTATGGTGAAGGCTGGGCGCTTTATTCGGAAAACCTGGGCAAGGATATGGGTTTCTTCACTGACCCGTACCAGGATTTCGGGCGACTTTCGTATGAGGTCTTCCGCGCCGCCCGCATGGTCGTCGACACGGGCATTCACTTTTACGACTGGAGTGAACAGGACGCGATTGATTACATGCTTGAGAATACGCCAATGACAGAAGGCGATATTCGCAATGAAGTTCGCCGGTACATCGTGTGGCCGGGCCAGGCCATGTCGTACAAGGTCGGCATGCTGACCATTCTGGAGTTGCGCCAGCGCGCCATGGATGCGTTGGGTGACGGGTTTGATTTTGGCGAATTCCACGATGTTGTTCTGAGCAATGGCTCGGTTCCACTCACGCTTCTAAGTGATCTGGTTGATGACTACATCGCTGATCAGATCGCTTCGACCGAACAGGAGTAAATACGATGACACGTCTTCCTTCCTTTCTGACCTCTGTTTCGCTCGCCGCATTACTGGCTGCGTGCAGCCCGACCAGTAATACGCCGGACCCGCAAGATGCCGCCAATGACGTCACCGATGAAGCCGCGAACGACAATGGCGGAAATGACGACTCAGACAGCAATACGGACGTCGCAGACGTCGAGCGCCTGAACGCCTGGTTCGAAACCGTTTATGAAGCTGGGGTCGAACGCTCGCCGGTCACGCAGACCTTCCTGGGACGCCGAACCAATTACGATCAATGGAATGATGTGTCGCCGGAGTTCGCCGAGGAAAACGTGCAGATTGCCGAAAACAATCTGGCGGAGATGCGATCATCCTTTGATTTTGATTCGCTCGATGAATCTGCGCGTATTTCCTGGCGCATGTTCGAACGGAATGCCGAACGCGCCATCGCAGGTCGGCGCTGGCAAGATCACGGCTATATCTTTACGCCGCGCGGTGGGCCGCACAGTTTCGTTGCATCCTTCCTGATTGGTCAGCACCGCGTTGAATCACAATCGGATGCCGAGGCCTATGTTGGTCGCTTGAATGGTGTCGGCGCTTATCTGGATCAGTCGATGGCCAATGCGCGCCGCTCGTATGATATGGGCGTTCAGACTGCGCGCTGGACCTATGCGCCAATGATTGAAACTTCGCGAAATATCATCACCGGGCACCCGTTTGACGATAGCGGTGTGGATTCACCGATCATGGCTGATTTCCGCCGCAAAGTGACAGGTCTCGAACTTTCGGACGACGAGTCGACACGGTTGATGTCCGAAGCTGAAGCAGCGTTGACGACAGTCTTGCAGCCGGCCTACGAACGCATGATTGCCATGTTCGAAGACATGGAATCGGGCGCGTCGGAGAATGACGGTGCCTGGACCATGCCCGATGGCGGCGAATATTACGCCTTCATGCTTGAAGGCTATACGACGACCGATATGACACCGGAGGACATTCATAATCTGGGTCTGGCCGAGGTCGAACGTATTCACGGCGAAATGCGCGACATCATGGAGCAGGTCGACTTCGAAGGCAGTTTGCAGGACTTCTTCGAATTCATGCGAACCGACGCGCAATTCTATTATTCGAATACGGATGAAGGCCGGGCCGATTATCTGGCCGACGCGACAACGCTCATCGACAATATGCGAAATGCGCTTCCTGCCTATTTCAACACTTTCCCGGAAGCCGACATGGAAGTTGTAAGGGTCGAGCCCTTTCGCGAAGCCGCTGCCGGTAAAGCCTTCTACAATCGACCGTCGGAAGACGGGTCACGTCCCGGCCGGTATTATGCAAACCTTCGCAATATGGCCGACATGCCAACTTATCAAATGGAAGCGCTCGCCTACCATGAGGGTATTCCAGGTCACCACATGCAATTGGCCATCATGCAGGAACTGGACGGCGTACCGTCCTTCCGGCGCTTTGGCGGCGTGACGGCTTACACAGAAGGCTGGGGGCTCTATTCAGAGTATCTGCCGCTGGAAATGGGCTTTTATGATGATCCGTATTCGAACTTCGGTCGCCTCGCGATGGAGCTCTGGCGAGCCTGTCGACTGGTCGTCGATTCCGGCCTGCACCATTATCGCTGGACGCGTGAAGAAGCCGTAGAATATCTGACAGTCAATACGCCAAACCCGCCTGGCGACATTCAGAATGCCATTGATCGCTATATCGTCATTCCCGGTCAGGCCACGGCCTACAAGATCGGCATGAACGAAATTCTCCGCTTGCGCGGTGAAGCACAGGATGCTCTCGGTGATGACTTCACCATGGGCGGTTTCCACGATGTGGTTTTGACGCAAGGCGCAATGCCGCTGAATATTCTCGAAGAGCGCGTTTATGCTTGGATGGCGGACGTGCAGTCGGCGGACTGAAGCCTGGCTGGACGGTGTATAAAAAGGCTCCGGACATCCGGGGCCTTTTCATTTGAAAATGAAACTGATCAGATCGGCATTTTCAGAATGTCGTTATAGGCCCGAATAACTTCGTCGCGGATCGCGATAACGGTTTCGAGTTGGACTTCCGCGGCCGCAACAGCCGTCACCACATCGACCAGTTCAGCCTGTCCTGTAGCGACATTTGCGGTCATCTGTTCGGCCTGAACCAGTGAAGCGTTTGTAGACTCCAGCGCACCCTGAACCATTTCGGTGAATTTGACACCGCTGCCTTCCGAAGCTGCATCTGCCCCCCCGGCAGCGGCCTGCCCTGCGGCTTGCTGGTAGGCATTCAAGGCTGCTGTGACGTCCATTGCCATTGTCTAATGTCCTATCGGCGAAGCAGATCCAGCGCACGCTCCATCATGCGGCGACTGGATTCCACCATGTTGAGATTGGCTTCGTACGAGCGTTGCGCTTCGCGCATATCCATCAATTCGACCAGCGTTTGCACATTCGGGTAACGAACATAGCCGTCATCATTGGCGGCGGGGTGTCCCGGTTCATGCACCATTCTGAAATCCGACATATCCGGCGTTGCCCGGCTCATCCGAACAGTCTCCATGCCGGTGGCGCGGTCCAGTTCGGATTCAAATACCGGAACCTGACGCCTGTAAGGATCACCCTCAGGCGTTTCTGCGGTCGAATTTGCGTTGGCGATGTTCTCGGCGATGATCCGCATGCGTGCGGATTGGGCGCGAAGACCGGCAGCGGCAACCGAAAGCGCATCTGATGCATCAGTCATCTATTCGCTCCTATCGGCCGACCGGACGCGCAGCCATGCGCATCAGTCCAAGGCTTTTCTGGTACAGCGTCAGCGCCGTTTCATATCGCATCCGGTTTTCCTGAGCTCGCACCATCTGTTCCTCCAGAATTACCGAATTGCCATTCACTGTAGTCTGGCTGTCCGGGCTGTCCTGCGCTTCATAGCTGCGGTTTCCGGCAGCCGGGCTGGCGGAATTACGCAGCTGCTGTTGCAGTGCGTGATGGAAATCGGCTTCGGACACATCTTGCGGCGTGTAGCCGGGCGTATTGGCGTTCGCGATGTTTCGCGTCAGCAAATCATGCCGCTGACTGTGAAAAGCCATCGACTCACGCAAGATTGCCAGTGTTGGCGCGTTGTCCAGACTCATTTCTATACTCCGGTCTGTTGAGTATGAAGCTGGGCTGCGTGGCTTAACGTCGCGTTAAGCAGGAAGGAATTGCCGGTTTTGGACGTTATAGATGCCGCCCGATATATCGCTGCGCTAGCCGTAGTGCTTGGCCTGCTCGGTTTATTGGCGCTCGGAGCGCGCCAGGGCTGGCTGGCGAATTTCATTGCAACCCTTTCTCGCGGCCAGATTTCCGGCGGCAAACGCCAAAGGCGCATGAAAGTCGTGGAATCGCTGGTTCTCGATCCACGGCGCCGGATCGTCATTGTCGAAATTGACGGGAAAGAGCGGGCGCTTCTTCTCGGCGCATCGGCCGAAACGGTCCTGCCTCACGATGAAAGACCAGATTCATGAATGCTCGGCGCTGGGCAAAAATCTTTGCCGTCATTGGCGGCTTTCTCCTGCTGACGGGCAGCGTCTGGGCCGCAGCGCCCGGCGGCCCGGGCATCTCGCTTGACCTTGGCGATGAAGGCACGTTGACCGAACGCGTGCTGCAATTGATGGCCTTGCTGACGGTTTTGTCGCTGGCACCATCGATTGTTATCATGACGACGTCTTTTGTGCGCATCGTCGTGGTGTTGTCGCTTTTGCGAACGGCGGTTGGCCTTCAACAAAGCCCACCAAACGCCGTGTTGATTTCCCTGGCCATATTTCTCACGGGCTTTGTCATGGCGCCCGTTTTTACACAGTCCTACGAAGATGGCATCCGGCCGTTACTCGATGGTGAAATGGAGCTCACCGAAGCGTTTGACGCTTCGAGCGGTCCGGTTAAAACCTTCATGCTGGCACATACCCGCGAAGATGATCTGGGACTTTTTATCGGGTTCATGGACGGTGAACCGCCTGCCACCGCGGAGGACACGCCCTTTCACGTTGTCGCGCCGGCCTTCATGATTTCCGAATTGCGCCGTGCGTTCGAAATCGGCTTTCTGCTCTTCATACCATTCCTGATCATTGATCTGGTCGTCGCCTCGATTTTGATGTCGATGGGTATGATGATGTTGCCGCCCATCGTCATTTCTTTGCCGTTCAAGCTCATATTCTTTGTGCTCGTTGACGGCTGGCGGCTTGTTGCGGGCAGTCTGGTGCAGAGCTTCGCGACAATCACGCCGCCCGGATAGGTCAGGCGGGCTCGCCCTCGTCCGAGAAGCGTTGGCGGAAGCGGCTCATAAAGGCATCCAGCGTATCAACGCCAGCAATTTGCCTCGCGAGATCGCCAATCTGCACGTCGCCGCTAACGGCATTATCATCCGTGAGAACGGCGAAAGCCTCGGCCTGATCTGTTGCCTCCATTTGCGTTCCATACCGACTGGTGAGCCGATCTATGGAAGCCCGATCTTCAGCCAGATTATGGGCAATCGCAGCGCGCAAGACATCCGCCTGTTCGTCAATGCTGAGCGGCGCATCATCCCGCCACCGATTGGCCAGGGCAGCTTCGATCCTTCTCCCGGCATCCGCCCAGTCACGGCGGGCCCAGGCAACGTCAGCGCGCAATCGTCTTGCGCGTTCACTGGTGTCACGCTCGATCAGTTCCAACGCATGTTCATGGCGCCCCAGCTCCGATAAGGCTCGGGCTTCAAGGATGCGCCGCTCTTCGACCAGTTCCGGTGGCAATCCTGCCACGCGGGTCGATCTGATCACCGTCAGGGCTTCACTTGGCCGGTGGTCCATCAGGTAGATCACAGCCAGGTCTGTTCCCACGCTCGCGCGAGCGGCGGGCTCGCGCAGCCGTTCATTGACCTGGTGCGCCAGCAATTGCGCCGCAGGCTCCAATAGATCAAAAGCAACCAGCCGATCCGCCAGACGCCGGATCATGCGGTCACCATCTGCCCCGATGGGCGTTAGATAGGAATGTTCGTAAAACAGGCCGACTGCCTCGATCGGATCCATGCGATCAGCGGCACCTTCCAGAAATAATTCGTTGAAAATACGGCTCATTTCCTGACCAGTGCGGCGCGCAGCCCGGGTTTCCGGGAATTGCGCACGCGCATTCTGCATGATTTGCAAGCCTTCGCTGTATTGACCTTCCCGAACATAAAGCTGTCCGAGCAAATTCATGGTTTCAAGTTCGGTCGTGTCACCGCGCCAACGAAGCCGCAGCATTTCCAGCGCTTCAACGGCTTCCAGAGGGGCAATCAGTTGGTTTTCAATCTGGATTTTGTAGAGTTCCAGGAGCGCCAATGCTTCGATTTCCGGCATGCCGGAGACCGCCAATTGCTCCAAACGACGCATGGCGTCTGCCGTATTGCCCGAGGCCTGCGCCAGCCGCGTCTGGATCCATGCGGCGCGTGCGCGTGTTTCCGCGTCCGGCTCATCGCTGTCCAGTTGTTGCAGCAATTGCGTAGCGCCAGCGAAATCGTTGAGTTCGAGTGCAGTCTCGGCATTCAAAACACGGAATCGCGCGCGCCATTCGGGCGCGTAGTCAAACAGAGCTTCCCGCGAGGCTGCAAAACGCCGACTGGCCTCTTCCCATTCCTCGCGTTCAGCCGCAATAACCGCTTGCCATAATCCAGCACCGGGATCACTGCGTAATTCGGGCGAATTGAATGCAAGGCGCGCATCATCGACGCGCCCCATCATCAAGCTGGCCACGCCTGCTAGTGCCAATGCATGGGCATTCCCCTGCATGGCCGGATCGCGATCTATTGCAACCTCGATGATTCCGAGCGTCTCTGCCGCCAATCCTCTTGCAAGCATAAAGCGCGCCAGGGCGATCCGGTCGGTACTGTCGCCATGCGCAGCTTGCGCGTATAATTCCGTGTATTCGACCCAGTAATTTTCGTCTGAATTCCAACGCTCGAAATCCATAAATGCGGGGGAGTCCAGACTGCGCCGACCGGAGGCGAGAATGCTGTCCGACGTGGGCGAAAGCGCCAATCCCTGCGGCCGCGCAAACACCACCGTATCGCCTTGCGTCAACATGGTGACATCGTCGGCCATGACCTCCATCGCGGCACCCTGACTGGAAGGAAGCAACGCCATGCCGACGAAATCACGGCGCGTCGGCGCGCCCTGAATGTCCCCATGAGCCGTGATGACTGCCAAGGTATCGCCAACCGCGGGGTCATCCACCCAGAGCGTTTCACCCATCGAATCAATACCAACCAGAATTCTGGCCGTAGCGCCGCGCCTTGCGTCTCGTGCCACCGAGATCGGCCTTGGCGGTGACTGAATCCGTTCCGCGAGAACCACGCGCCAGATTCGACCCTCGTTTATCACTTCGGCCTGGGTTGATTCCGGCACAATGATCCGGGCCGCCGTATATCCGATGCCGCGCGACGCGGTGTAACCAATAACGTGGCCCCGCGTGCCGTGCGCCATCTCTTCGAGATTGAGCTCGGCCTCTGCGTCAAACACGATCCAAACCGCCGAACCGCGTCGGAAAACGGCTGCACCGACAGGCGCGGCCCATTCAAAAGTCGCCGATAACTCACCGTCGCTTTCACTGACAGACGCATGAACCACCCCGCTGGCGGGAACGGGGTCGGCACGCTCGGTCGGTGCAAAATTCAATCGGTCAGCGGAAACTTCGGGTACCGGCACGGGCTGTCCGGCGATTTCCTCCGGATCCACGTCACCGTTCGGTATATCCGCAGTTTCAGCAACGGGTTCAGATGTGTCAGACACATCCGTCTCGTCATCGGCGGGCGAGCGGTTTTGATTTTCTGCCAGGCTGGCCAATGCGGTGAGGACATCCGTCGGGTTCATCACGCCATCTGCCAGAAGGTCGATGATTATCCTTTGCCCTTCATCCCACATCCGCGCGGTCGCGCCATCGGCAAGCATGATCCGTAATTCGTAGCTGTTTTCACCGCGCTCTCCGGAGATCGTTTCCAATAACCGCGGCGGTGATGCCCTCAGTTGCGACAAATCCATTTCGGCAGGTGCAGAAAACCGGATTGTTGCAATATTCCCGTCTTGCACCAAATCGTATTCAACAACTTCCGGCCAGACGAGTTCGATGCGGGTGTATTCAGCAGCCTGGCCATGCGAGATTGCAACATTCAGAGCGGGCGGCAGTGGCGGTGGTGGTGCCGCCGCTGCGGCGGCCGCAGCGTCCATTTCAGCCTGCTCACGCGAGGAAATAATATCAGGAAGGGGCGTAATGCCCGCTGGCACGAGATCAATGGCGACGAGATTGTAGGATGACGACACACGGGGCGTCAGATTCGTCCCTCGAAGTGCGAGGCGCAGACTACTCCCGTCTGGATCAACACGCGCAAGCGCAATAATGGATGCGAGGTCGCTCGCGACTGATGCCGCACTGCCCTCTATTGGCTCGGAAAACCGGGTTACCAGCACCTGCCCGCCGACTATTTCAGCGGTCGCGGTGGGGCGTTGGTCGGCAAATTCGTCGGGATAGGTCACGATAATGCGCGCGACACCATTGCTACGAAGAACCGAGAAACTCACCGGTTCGGTTGCAAAAGCAGCCGCCGACAGAACCAGTCCGCTCAGGCTGGCAAGGAGGCTAGCCCTCAGAACCAATGCGCGCCTCCAGTTCGGCTGCTGTATCAGGTGGATCATTTCGAACGGCGATCAACGCCGTCAATCGCGCGGCGTCGGGCACTGTCATTTCTGCAAGAATTGCCGAGAAAGTACGTGCCGACATGTTCTCATGGGTTGCAATGCGGACCTGGGTGGGCGGGTCCAGTGCTGCTATGCGATCCGCAGCGCTATCAGGCTCCATCGTCCGGTATAGATCGACAATGCGGTTCAAATCCTGGGCTTCTCGCTCGTCCAGCGTCCCCAGCAAAGCATCGATGTCATCACGCAGCCCGCGCAGTTCACTAATGCGTTCGTCAACGCGCATTTCGGTCGCCTGCAGCAATTGCTCCCGTGTATCGATTTCACGTTGACGGCGATCCAATGCGTTTCTTCTATCGGACAGCGAAATCAGAATATCACGCTCTGACGGGCTCAACCCGGCATTCGCCGACCGCAAAGCAAAACTGCCGGATGTCGCCGTCTGCCCCTCGACCGGTTCACAGGTTTGCGCTCCTATAGAATTTGCAGGCAGCGGATGCACAGCTTCTTCCGGATCGCTCGCCGCAGCAATCGACGCCTCATCGTCAACAGCCAGGTTGGCAATCGCGTCAGCCGCACCCACGCCGACTTCCAGCGCCTTGAGAATGAAAAGCCCGCCTGCGAGAATTGCGGCGGTCGCGAGAAGTCGAACCGATGGCATAACTAGCGAACATCCTTGAGGTCAGAGTAAATTGTTTTACGGCCACCATCGGGGAAATGATCGGCAATTGACTTGCGCCGAGGGCGCGCCGCAGCGGCATCAACCTGACGATCCCCGGCGTCGACCAAAAGGCGCAACTCATCGGAAATACCTCGCGCGCGCCGGACATTTTCGTCCAGCTCCGCGCCGCTTTCCCGTGCGGCTCGCTGCAAGCTGGCAAGACTGGCGCGAGCACGCTCCGATGCTTCATCCAGGGCGATAATTGACGCGCGAATTCCATCCTGCCCGGACCGCAAAGCCCGCAATTTGGCATCGACCCGCCACAACATTACAGCCGCTATGAGGACAAGAAGCGCAACCGCGCCTTCGAAAACGAGTGTGGCCAGGGTCATACTTTCCTCATCAATGCTTTTTTTGCGCGCGACGATAACGGCGAATCAAGGCGTACGGCGACGCTGTACCCAAGCCGCCCCATGCGACCGCTGGTGAGCGGCACATTTCCACATTTGAGTTCGATGGCGCTATCAGATGACGCGTCAAGAAAAAATGTGTCGCCAACTTTCATATCCATCACCTTGCCGAGCGGCATCCGGATTTCGTCCAACACAGCGGACACTTCCATTTGAGTCGACCAGAGCTCTGTAGCGAGGTGGCTTTCCCATATATTGTCACGCCCGAATTTCTCGCCCATGAATTGCTGGAGCAGCATTTTCCTGATCGGCTCAAGCGTGGCATAGGGCAATAGCAATTCAATTCGCCCGCCACGATCTTCCATGTCGACGCGCAGCTTCACCAGAATCGCCGCATTTGCCGGCCGCGCGATGGCTGCAAACCGGGGGTTCGTCTCGATCCGCTCCAGAGCAAAATCGACCTCTGTCAGTGGTTCAAATGCAGACTTTGCATCCTGCAGCACCACCTCGATCATACGCTGGACCAATGTCCGTTCAATTGTGGTATAGGGCCGCCCCTCAATTCGCATGGCACTATTGCCGCGGCGACCTCCCAACAGCACATCCACAATGGAATAGATCAGATTGGAATCGACTGTCAGAAGGCCATAATTGTCGAGTTGCTTGGCCCGAAACACAGACAGAATAGCTGGTAGCGGGATAGAGTTGAGATAATCGCCAAAGCGCATGGAGGAAATGTTGTCGAGACTGACCTCGACATTATCGGATGTGAAATTCCGAAGCGACGTCGTCATCAGCCGGACGAGCCGATCAAAGACGATCTCAAGCATCGGCAGACGCTCGTAAGACACAAGCGCGGAATTGATAATGGCGCGAATGCCGGAGCGATCTGCGCCTTCCTCGTCGGATACCGAAAATCCGAGGAGGCTGTCGATCTCATCCTGGTTGAGAATACGTTCCGGCGGCGCACCAGCGTGCGATTCCCCGCCTTCATCTCCGACCATGGACTCCCACTCTTCAGACAGATCATCCCCCGATGCATTTTCAGCATCCGGCTCATCTGCCTCAACAGCGTCTTCTGGCGCTTCTTTTTCTGCGGCGTCAGCCATGAATATCCCTAGACGATCAACATGTTGGTGATGAGCACGGCCGACACGCGGTCGCCGCCAAGAACGAGTTGCGCCCGTCGCAGCAATTCCATTCGGACACGCTGGTAACCGGCGCTGCCGGATAGATCTTCCGGGCGGAGTTCGCGGAGGAAAGCCACAAACTGGTCGCGAATTCTGTTTTGCTCTGCCTCGGAAAAGTGCTCGCTAAACCCTTCATCTTCGGTTTCAAATTGCAACTGCATGGACAGGATCGAAAACCCGCCGCTTCCGTTGGAAATCGAAACCTGCATTTCCGGCAGTTCGACATAGTGAAGATTATCAAGTGCGGACGTATCGCCATACCCCCCGCCATGCTCGCCATCAACCGCCTCTCCATGCTCACCGCCTTCGGCGACCGCATGTTCGTCGTCGCCACCGCCGGACAACAAAAGAAATGCTGCCGTCCCGCCGAGTGCCAGAATCAAGACGGGCAAGCCGATAAAGAGCGCAAGCTTCATAATGCCCGGCTTTTTCTTCTTGCCCTCTTCGCCTTCGACTTCTTCGCCGTCAGCGCCGTCTTCAATCTCTTCGTTTTCGTCTGCCATGACGCGGCTCCGATTCCCTACGTTTCAAGCAGATTAAGAGGCGCTCCGGTTAACGAGGCGTTTGCATTTGCCCCTCGCCCGGCAATTCCTGCCGCGTCGTTGGGCGCAAACTGCCGACGCACTGGTGACCGTCACACAAGCCTCCGCACTAAGTTACTGTAATTTATCTATATTAACTATGGCACACGCCCTGCAATGCGAGTGGCAAGCACTGCGGAAGACGGTGTTGAAAATTATTC
>BQJI01000048.1 GCA_021604625.1 Hyphobacterium sp.
GCGCTGGGCGGCATGCTCGCAGCCTATCGTTTCGATGCCTATCGCACGACTTTGGCGGCCGAGAAAAAACCATCGCTGAAAACCGTCACCCTGTCGGCGGATGATCAGCAGGCGGCAAAATCGGCGTGGAAAAACTGGGCCGCAGTGGCCGATGGCGTTTATCTCGCCCGTGATCTCGTCAACGAGCCGTCGAACTTCCTGCGCCCTCCGGATTACGCCAAGCGCATCGAGAAAATGGCCGATCTGGGCCTGGAAATCGAAATCCTTGGCGAGAAGGAAATGAAAAAGCTCGGCATGGATTCGCTTCTGGGTGTCGGTCAGGGCTCGGTCGCCGAAAGCAAGATCGCCATCATGAAATGGAATGGTGGCAAGAAGGGCGACAAGCCGCTTTGCTTTGTCGGCAAGGGCGTCACTTTCGATACCGGCGGTATTTCGCTGAAGCCAGGTGCCGGTATGGACGAGATGAAGGGCGATATGGGCGGGTCTGCCGCCGTTGTCGGCCTGATGAGCACGCTCGCCAACCGCAAAGCGAAGGTGAATGCAGTCGGTCTTGTTGGTCTCGTTGAAAACATGCCGGATGGCGATGCGCAGCGTCCGGGTGACGTGGTCACCTCGATGTCGGGTCAGACCATCGAAATCCTAAACACCGATGCCGAAGGCCGTCTCGTTCTGGCCGATGTCCTCTGGTATGCACAAAAGCAATATGATCCGGAATTCATCATCGATCTGGCAACGCTCACTGGTGCGATCCTGATCGCGCTGGGTCACGACCATGCCGGTATTTTCTCGAACTCCGACAAATTGTCTGACCAGCTGTCCAAAGCCGGTCTGGCCTCGGACGAGAAAGTCTGGCGCCTGCCGATCGGTCCGGAATATGACCGTCAGATCGACTCACCGATTGCGGATATGAAAAATATCGGCGAGGGCCGTCTGGCCGGGTCCATCACGGCGGCGCAATTTCTCCAGCGCTTCGTCAATGAGAAGCCTTGGGTACATATCGACATTGCCGGTTCCGGCATGTGGTCAGGTGCCAAGGATGCCCGCCTGCCGACCTTCGGCACCGGCTATGGCGTGCGCCTGCTCGACCGTTTCGTGCGGGATAATTACGAGGGCTAGATAAATGGCTGGCGAGCTGTGGTTTTATCATCTTGAGCGAACCACGCTCGCCGATGCCTTGCCCGAATTGCTTGAAAAGACGCTTGAAAAAGGCTGGCGCGCGCTGGTGCGTACCGGCAATGCCGACCATCTCAAAGCGCTGAATGCAACGCTGTGGACGGCGAAGGACGACAGCTTCCTCGCCCATGGCAAGGCCGACGAGGCCGACCCGGATCGCCAGCCCATCCTGCTTTCCCTGACCGAAGATAACGCCAATGCCGCGCAAATCCTGTTTGCGCTGGACGGTGTTGACGTTGAAAACCCCGATGGTTTCGAACGCGTCTGCGTGATGTTTGACGCCAGCGATGAAGGCGCGATTGCGGCCTCCCGCGCACTCTGGAAAAAAGCCAAGGCTGAAGGGCGCACCATTTCCTATTGGCAACAATCCATTGAAGGCCGCTGGGAAAAGAAGGCCTGATTTCCGCCCACCGTCGAACGCCGCCCGCCAACGCGGCTGCCATTCTTTTCCTCTCCCTAGAGGGAGGGAGAAGAGCGTCTGGCTTCCGTTCGGAAGGCGGATGCGAAGGGTGAGGGGGCTTTGCCGTGGTTGAGGTTGTCCAACTCGACGGGGAATGGAATTTTATCGACCCGCTCTTTGCAACGCTGCCCGGACATCATATTCGTAGCGAGTATGAATAGTCACGTCTTCCGAAATGCCACTCAAATTATTTTGGCACTAGCACTTTCCGCTTCCAGTCAGGCCCGGAGCAATTCCGACTCAATCATGGAATTCGCCGAACTGACGCGGCAAGCCATTCTGGATCACAACGTCGAATTTTTCCGGACTCACATGGCGAGCGAAAGGCATTTTGAAGACGATGGCTTCACCCCTTGGATAGATGACTGGGTTTATACTGGCGGGCCGAACCGGCGCTCTGTACGTGAAATTCTTTCCCACCCTGATCTGAGAATCGAAATTTTCGAAAACTGGATACCGGCAGATCAGCAATCCGAAGCTGTCCATCTGATCATCTATTATTCAGGTGAACTTGAAGAGATTGATTGGGAGGCGGAGTATATGCAGCGCTTCTGTGTTACGGAAGTTCGTCAGCACGACGGCCAGTGGAGATTTGTATATTCTGTATTCAGGTTGGAATCAGGTCACCCGTTTGCAGCCGATTACGGATAGGAAATATCATGAAATACCTTGCCATCCTGCCAATGATTGCGCTCGCCGCCTGTGCGACACCGCAGCCCGAAGCACCATCAACGATTGACACGCCGGTGCTGGGTGAGGGCGGCTGTGATGCCGAGGCGCTTGGATATCTGGTCGGCCAGGTAATCGGCGAGATCGACACCACCACCTTGCCCCAGCCCTTGCGTGTTATCCGCCCCGGCATGGCCGTCACGCTCGACTACCGCATCGAGCGCACAAATATCGAGCTGGACGACGCCGACGATGTCGTCCGGGTTTATTGCGGGTAGAGATCGGTTAGCACCGGAGCCCGGAACCGCCCGCCCGGTCGCGCGTTAACTTTCAGGTAGGATGTCGAATGTGATCGGCATCACCCTGAGAGGAGACGCCAGATGTCCGGCAAGACCAATGTCATTATGTTGATAGGCGCAGCGGTGCTGAGCATTGGCGCATTCTGGATTCTGGCTTCGCCGGGTCTCACTCAGCAAGAATTGTTCATGACGGATCTGGAAGGCAATCCGATCGAGCCCTTGTCCTGTCCCTCGGATCAGATGGGCATGCTCGTCGGTCAGCCGATTGCAGATGTTGATTTGCACACCCTGCCACATCCTTATGAAATTCATGCGGCGGACAATAGTCCGACCGGCACGGCATCTCCCCGGCGCTTGCTGATCGAGTTTAATGCCAATGGTCAGGTAACAGATGTTAGCTGCGGTTAAGCGCGCTCGGCTCGCTCCAGCTTTTCCATCGCATCCAGCCATTTCGTCTCGGCGGCATCGATCAATTCAACCGCCTTGGATCGTTTGGCCTGCAATGACGTCGCGGTTTTCGAACCACTGGCATAAAGTCCGGGCGAGGCCAGGCCTTTGTCAATCGTGACCAGAACCGCTTTCAGGCGTTCCGCTTCCTTTTCCCACTTTCGCGCTTCCATGCGCAGCGGCTTGATCGCGTCGCGCTGATTGGCCGACTCCTGTCGGCGTTCGGCTTTTTCATCGACCGTCTTGCGGGATTTGCCACGGCTTTCCTTGGGGGCCTTGCCGGTGATCAATAGCCGGTAATCCTCCATATCGCCTTCATAGGGTTCGATCCCGCCATCGGCGCACAGCCACAGGCTGTCTGCGCAGCTCTCAATCAAATGCCGGTCGTGCGCGATCAGGATCACCGCGCCTTCATAGGAATTGATGGCGTCGATGAGCGCTGCTCGCGCATCCATGTCGAGGTGGTTGGTCGGTTCATCGAGGATCAGGAGGTGCGGGCCTTCGAACACGATCAGATTGAGCAGGAGCCGCGCTTTCTCTCCGCCGGAAAGTTGCTTGGCTTTTGTTTCCTGCAAATGGATGGGCAGGCCAAAGCGCGCAAGACGCGCGCGGCGCTGGGCTTCGGTATTTTCCTCCATACGGTCCAGAACGTGGTCATAGGCGGATTTTTCCGGCGGCAGTACGTCCAGCTGGTGCTGGGCGAAGAAGGCCGTCTGGATTTTCTTGTGGCGGCGTAGATGCCCTGCCATCGGCTGCAGCCGCCCGGCCAGCATTTTGGCGAAAGTAGATTTGCCCGATCCATTGCGACCGAGCAGGGCAATCCGGTCATCGGGATCAATGCGAAGATCAAGATTGCGCAGGACCGGCTTGCCGGGCTCATACCCAAGCTGCATCCCCTCCATCCGCATCAGCGGCGGGGCCATCTGTTTTTTCGGGGCCGGAAAAATGAAGGGTGAAACCGGATCATCGACTATGGTTGCGACGGGTTGCATTTTTTCCAGCCGTTTGACCCGGCTTTGCGCCTGTTTGGCCTTGCTGGCCTTGGCCTTGAAACGATCAACAAAGCTTTGCAGATGGCGGCGCTCATCATCCTGCTTGGCTTTCAGCTTCATTTGCAGGCGCTGGGTCTCGGCCAGCTGGCGCTCGAAACTGTCATACCCGCCTTCATAAATGCCGACTTTTTTCACGCGCAGATGCGCGATCTTGTCCATCGCATTCAGCAAGTCGCGGTCGTGCGAAATCACCAGTGCCGCACCGGGGAAGGACTTCAGATAATTCTCCAGCCAGATCGCGCCTTCCAGATCAAGATAGTTGGTTGGTTCATCCAGGAGAAGAAGGTCAGGCTGGGCAAACAGCGTTGCCGCCAGTGCCACCCGCATGCGCCAGCCACCGGAAAATTCCGAGCAGGGGCGCAATTGTTCGGCGGCGGTAAAGCCCAGCCCTGAGAGAATGATTCCCGCCCGCGCCTCGGCAGAGTGCGCTTCGATGTCTGCCAGCCGGGTCTGGATATCGGCGATACGCGTCGGATCCATTGCGGTTTCGGCTTCGGCCAGCAGGCTGGCGCGTTCCGTATCCGCGGCGAGCACGACCTCCATCAGGCTTTCCGGCCCACCCGGAACTTCCTGATCGACAAAGCCCATTTTCGCGCCCTTGCGTACGCGGGCCTCGCCGCTTTCGGCTTCGAACGTCCCCTTGATCACCCGGAACAAGGTGGATTTGCCCGATCCGTTGCGGCCGACCAGCCCCATGCGACAACGAGGTGGCAGGTGAAACGTCGCCTGATCGATCAGCAGGCGGCCTTGCATTCGGCAAATCAGATTGTTGACGTGTAACATGGCGGCAGCGGCTAGCACGGCTTCACAAGGAGCGAAAGCGCCTCTATAAGCCCGCGCGACTCGACACACCTCCCCGAACGCTACGGAGTTTCCAAAATGACCACACAACGCACCTTCTCGATCATCAAGCCCGATGCCACCGCCCGCAATCTGACCGGCAAGATCAATGCCGTCATCGAAGGCGCCGGCCTGCGCATCATCGCGCAAAAACGCATCCACATGACCAAGGCGCAAGCCGAAGGTTTTTACGGCGTTCACAAGGAACGTCCCTTCTTCAACGATCTGGTCAGCTTCATGATTTCCGGCCCTGTGGTCGTGCAGGCGCTGGAAGGCGACGACGCGATTGCCAAATACCGCAAGGTGATGGGCGCAACCAATCCGGAACAGGCCGATGAAGGCACGATCCGCAAAATGTTTGCTGAATCCATCGAAGCCAATTCCGTACACGGCTCCGATGCACCGGAAACAGCGGCAGAAGAAATCAAATTCTTCTTCACCGATGACGAGATCGTTGGCTAGAATTTGTTCGAAAGGCATTGAAAAGCCCGGCCATTGTGCCGGGCTTTTTTATTGCATCGCTGATTTTCGGAAAGCACACTCGCCAAATGAATGATTTGCACGATCTGATCCGCCGCCTGCCGAAAGCCGAGCTTCACCTCCATCTGGAAGGCTCGCTGGAGCCGGAAATGATCTTCGACCTGGCCCGGCGCAATAATATCGACATCCCCTATGCCAGCGTCGAGGACATCCGCGCGGCCTATGATTTCTCGAACCTGCAGGACTTTCTCGACCTCTATTATATCGGCATGAATGTGCTGCAGACCGAGGATGATCTTTATGATCTGACGATGGCTTATCTGCGCCGCTCAAACGCCGATAATGTTCGCCATGTCGAAGTTTTCATCGACCCGCAAGGGCATACAGGCCGCGGCATCGCGTTCGAAACGGTGATGAACGGCATTACCCGCGCCATGGCGGAGGGCGAGAAGGAATTCGGCATCACCTCGAAGCTGATCATGTGCTTTCTGCGCCATCTCAGCGAGGCCGAGGCCTTCGAAACGCTGGAACAGGCCAAACCTTTCCTGCATCAGATCGAGGGTGTCGGGCTGGCCTCGAGCGAGCTGGGTCATCCGCCGTCGAAATTCCAGCGCGTCTTTGCGGCAGCGGCAGATCTCGGCCTGAAACGGGTCGCCCATGCCGGCGAGGAGGGGCCACCGGACTATGTGCATGAAGCGCTCGACCTGTTGAAGATTGACCGGCTGGATCACGGCAATCGCGCGCTCGAAGACGCGGCACTGGTTGATCGGCTGGTCGCCGAACAAATGACGCTGACCGTTTGCCCCCTGTCCAATTTACGTCTGTGCGTCGTCGACAATCTCGAAAGCCATCCCCTGAAGCGCATGCTGGACCATGGGCTGCGGGCGACGGTGAACACCGATGATCCGGCCTATTTCGGCGGTTATATGAATGATAATTACATTCGCACGGCCGATGCGCTGGGTCTGACCCGCGAGGACGTGATCACGCTGGCGAAAAACAGCTTCCGGGGCAGTTTCCTGCCGCAGGCCGACATTGACCGGCATCTCGCTGAAATTGACGCGGTCGCCAGCGCCTAGTCATCGCGGCCGGGCTTGCGCCGCATGGCTTTTGTCTTTCCACGCTTGGCTTTAGCCTCTTTCATTTTCCGGATGGAGGTAAGGGATGGCCGCGATGTCTTGCGCGGCTTGGGCCGGTAGGTTGCCTTGATGATCAGATCGGCGAGTTTCTGACGCGCTTCTGAGCGGTTACGTTCCTGCGAGCGCGACCCATCAGCCTCGATCACCAATACGCCATCCTTGGTCATACGCCGCCCGGCCACTCGTCGCAGGCGGAATTTTACCTCAGCCGACAGGCCGGGTGAAATCGCCGCATCAAAGCGCAATTGCACGGCGGACGACGTCTTGTTGACGTGCTGACCGCCGGGGCCGGACGCCCGGACGAACCGCTCCTCCAGCTCGCTCTCGTCGATGAAAATGTCGTCCGTGACCTGCATGGTAATTCCGGTACCTGTCCTGTTTCTGCCGTATTTGGTTATACGTTGTGTCGAATAGATGCGACCCGAAGGGAGCCCCGCATGGATCATGCCCGTCATTTCAGCACCGATAAATTCAAGTCCAAGCTGAAAAATATCAGCGGCGTCGGCCAGCTCGTCGATCAGGCCGGTACGCTCTATGGCCTCTTGCGCGATCCGGAAACCCCGCGCTGGGTGAAAGCCACCTGCCTGGGGGCGCTGGGTTATCTGGTTTTGCCCACCGATGCGGTGTCCGATTTCATTCCAGTTGCCGGTTATCTGGATGATGCCGGCATGATCACCGCCGCCATTGCGGCTCTTGGCGGGCAGTGGAAAGAGCAACAAGCGACAGTCGGCGTGTAATCCCGGTCAGGCCTGCGCAGTAGCTTTTGCAAGACACGCCGGATAGAGCGCGTGTTCGACCTTGATCACGCGCGTCGCCAGCGTGTCAGCCGTATCACCCGGCTGTATCGGCACACGTGACTGGCCGATGATCTCGCCCGCATCCATTTCCGGCACCACATAATGAACGGTGCAGCCCGCTTCTGCATCGCCCGCATCAATCGCGCGTTGATGGGTATGAAGGCCCGGATATTTCGGCAGCAGGGACGGGTGGATATTGATCATCCGGTCCGTCCATTTATTCACAAAGCCGGGCGTTAAAAGCCGCATGAAACCGGCCAGACAGACGATGTCGGCGTTTGCTGCGATCAACTCCTGATGGATGGCTGCATCAAAGGCTTCGCGCGTATCAAACCGGGTGTGATCCACTACTGCTGTGGGCAGGCCTTCCGCTTTGGCATAATCCAGGCCGCCTGCATCCGGTCGGTTGGCGAGGATCAGCACGGGTTCCGCGGGAAAGTCGTCCGCCTTCATCGCCTCGACCAGTGCGGTCATATTGCTGCCGCGCCCGGAGATCAGGATGGCGACGCGTTTCATCATTTATCGGTCAACGTGCCGCAAACAAACGCCGTTTCGGCCGCATCATTCAGCGCGACGGCGATGGCGTCCGCATCTTCGGCGGCGACCGCCAGCAACATGCCGATACCCCCATTGAAGGCGCGGCGCATTTCGGCCTCTTCAATGCCGCCGGCTTCCGCCAGCCAGTCAAAAACAGCCGGGCGCGTCCAGCTGGAATAATCGAGCTCGAAGTCCAGATGATCGGGCAGCATGCGCGGCGGATTCTCGATCAGTCCGCCGCCGGTGATGTGCGCCAGCCCCTTGATCAGGCCTTCCTTGATCAGCGGCACAACCGATTTGATGTAAAGCTTTGTCGGGGTGAGCAGCGCCTCGCCGACGCTCATTCCAGGTGCAAATGGCGCGTCATCTGTCCATTTCAGGCCCGAGATTTCCACCACTTTGCGGATCAGGGAATAGCCATTGGAATGGGGCCCCGAAGCGGCCAGACCGATCAGCACATCACCGGCTTGCATATCGTCTTGCCGGGGCAGTAGCGAGCCTCGCTCCGCTGCGCCGACGACAAACCCGGCGAGATCAAAATCATCGCCGGAATACATGCCCGGCATTTCCGCCGTCTCGCCGCCTATCAGGGCACAACCCGACTGGCGACAGCCCTCGGCAATGCCCGCGACGATCGCTTCACCGCGCACCGGGTCGAGCTTGCCGGTCGCGAAATAATCCAGAAAGAACAAAGGTTCCGCGCCCTGGGCCAGGACGTCATTGGCGCACATTGCAACCAGATCAATCCCGATCGTGTCAAAACGCCCCGTCTCGATGGCAATGCGCAATTTCGTGCCGACGCCATCCGTGCCTGACACCAGAATCGGATCCTCATATCCGGCAGCTTTCAGATCAAATGCACCGCCAAATCCGCCAAGTGCAATATCGGCGCCGGGCCGGGCCGTGGATTTCGCGTGTGGCTTGATCCGGTCGATCAGCGCATCACCGGCGTCAATGTCTACCCCGGCATCGGCATAGGTCAGGTTGTTGCGGCGATCTTCGGTCATGGCAGACGCTTTCATGAGTCGGCTGGGAAGCCATTTCTCCCCAAATCACAGTTTTCGCGCAAGACACGGGCTTCACCGCGCGCGCAAGGAGGGTATAACGGGGGATATATCCGATTGCGAAGAGGAACGCGCCATGATGCGTCAGATTTTTGCAGCCATCGCCGCCATGTTGATGTCGGCAGGGCTGGCCGCAGCCGACACACCGTTCACGGTCGTGGGTGTTCCGATTGATGCCACGGCGTCAAATGCCCTTGAGGCGCAGACTGCCGCGATGCAGCGGGGGCAGGTTGACGCTGTGAGCGTACTCGTCGAGCGCCTGACCCTGCCGGAGGATCGCAGCACGATCCCGCCCGTGTCGAATGACGAAGCGGCCATGTTGATCGCCGGCCTGCAGGTGCGAAACGAACAGCGCAGTGCAACGCGCTATCTGGGCGAACTGACTGTCAGTTTCGACCCGCGTGCCGTACGCAACTGGCTGAACGGGCTGGGCGTCGCTTTTGTGGAGGCACAGGCGCGCGAAATTCTGGTATTACCGGTCTTGCAGACCGGAAATGGCTACTGGTTGTGGAATGCCGCAGATGCCGAAACCGGGGACGTCAATGAAAATCCGTGGATGATGGAATGGCGCAATGGCGGCTACCAGCACGCCCTGTCGCCCGTCAGCGCCCCGTCGGGCGATGCCGGGCGTATGTTGATTGACGGGGCAGGCGCGGCGCAGATGAACGCAGACAGCCTTCAGTCGGTGGCGCAAGCCTATGGCGTCTCCCGCGTCGCGGTTATGATCGCCAGCCAAAGTGAAGCCGGTATCCGTGTCGATGGCCGCCTGTTCTCGTTCGATGGCAGGGGCGAAGCCACTAGCCAGCCCATTCCCACCATGGCGGGTCGATCTTTCCGCTCTGCCGCCAGCCGGTTTGTCCAGGATCTGGAAGCGGTCTGGAAGTCGGAAGCCATTGTCCGGGGTGGCGGCGCAGATCGCCTGACGGTGACCGTGCTCTATTCCTCGCTTGCTGAATGGCTAAGGCTCCAGAACGCGATTACCGGCACGTCGCTGATCAGTTCAGCCCAACTGGACGCGATTGCTCCGACCGGGGCGATGATGACGCTCGAATTCCGGGGTGACAGAGGTCAGCTTCAACGCCAGCTCGACGCGCGTGGCGCCCGTCTGATGAATGATCCCGATCTGGGTCTGGTGGTTCGATCTCGCTAGAGAGCAAATTTATGGGTGAACAGCTCGCACTCGGCCTGCCGCCGAGACAGGATTATAGTGCTGCAAGCTTTGTTGATGGCGAAGCCAACGCGGCGGCGCGCTGGGCATTGGCCGGATGGCGCGCCTGGCCGGGCCGGGTACTGGTATTGTTCGGGCCGACGGGCTGTGGGAAAACCCATCTGGCAGCGATGTGGGCCGGGGAAACCGGCGCAATCCGCATTGCGGGCAGGGAATTGGCCGACGCGCTGGAAGATCTGCCTGTTGATCGCCCGCTTGCCGTAGAGGATGCGGATCGTTTCGCCGATCGGGCAGCGCTCTTTCATTTGATGAACCGCGCGCAGAACGAGACCCTGCCGGCCTTGCTACTGACAGCGCGGGACGCACCCGCGCGATGGGAAACCGACATTCCTGATCTGGCGTCGCGGTTGAAAGCGGTCTCGACCGCAGAAGTGCAGGAACCCGATGATGCCTTGCTGGCGCGCCTGTTGAAGAAATTGTTTGCGGATCAGCAATCGCCGCTGGTGGATGGTTTGATCGAATATCTGTTGCCGCGCATGGAACGCTCGGTGGAAGGCGCAAGACGTCTGGTCGAGGCGCTGGACCGCGAAGCACTGGCGCGCCGGACGCCGATCAATCGCGGCGTCGCGCGCCGTGTGCTGGACGAACAGGATACAATTGGAGAGGATTGATTGCGGGCGAGGCCGCGTGATCAATTGAAAGCATGCTCATGGATGGCAATGCGCCTGAATTGTCGATGTCGACGGACCGGTTTTTGAACCGCGAATTATCGTGGCTGCAATTCAATATGCGTGTGCTGGAAGAAGCGGCAAACAAGCATCACCCCGTTCTGGAACGCCTGCGCTTTCTGTCCATATCCGCCAGCAATCTCGACGAATTTTACATGGTTCGTGTCGCCGGTCTGCGCGCGCAGGTTCGCAACGGCGTCAATACGCCCTCGATTGACGGTCTGACACCGGCTGATCAACTCAAGCGCATCAATCAGTTCGCAGGTGAATTGATGGATGAACAATTGGCCCGCTGGCGCGTATTGAAAAACGAGCTGGGCCGTTCCGGCGTCAAACTCTTGTCCGAAGAAGATATCACGAAGCGCGACCGCGACTGGCTGGCCGAGGATTTCCTGTCCCACGTCTTGCCGGTCATTACGCCTCTGGCGATTGATCCGGCGCATCCCTTTCCGTTCATCCCCAATCTGGGGTTTTCACTGGTCCTGAAATTGCGGCGTCAGGAAAACCGCAAATTGATGACCGCATTGGTGCCGCTGCCGAATGGCGTGCGGCGTTTCATCGAATTGCCGGATCGCCGCAAAACCGCCGCCAGTCGCCCGGTCAAACGCTATGTCGCGCTGGAAACCGTGCTCACGCTATTCCTCGACAAACTGTTTCCGGGGCATGATCTGGAAGCCAAGGGCGTTTTCCGGATCATTCGCGACAGCGATATCGAGATCGAGGAAGAGGCCGAAGACCTTGTGCGCGAATTCGAACAGCTTCTGAAGGAGCGTCGGCGCGGCCAGCTCGTGCGGCTGAAAGTCGATGCCGGCATGCCCGATGACATGAAGCGTTTCATTGCGGAGAACCTCAAAGCCGACCCGTCCGACATCATTCAGGTCGATGGCATTATCGGGCTCGCACAATTGTCCCAGCTCATCCCCGAGGACCGTCCCGATCTGGCGTTTGAGCCGTATGAGCCGCGTTTTCCGGAACGGATCAAGGATCATGGCGGCGATTGTTTTGCGGCCATTCGCGCCAAGGACATTCTTGTCCATCACCCGTATGAAAGCTTCGATGTCGTGGTCCAGTTTCTGCGTCAGGCCGCAGCGGACCCTGATGTTGTGGCGATCAAGCAGACGCTCTACCGCACCTCGAAAAATTCACCCATCGTCGCGGCTCTGATCGAAGCGGCCGAAAGCGGCAAGAATGTTACCGCCCTGGTCGAGTTGAAAGCGCGCTTTGACGAGGAAGCCAATCTGAAATGGGCGCGCGACCTGGAACGCGCGGGCGTGCAGGTTGTCTACGGTTTCATCGAGTATAAGACCCACGCAAAAGTCAGCCTCGTCGTACGGCGGGAGGCGGGTGATCTGCAGACCTATGCCCATTTCGGTACCGGAAATTACCACCCGATCACGGCCAAGATTTATACCGATTTGTCATTGTTCACCGCTGATCCGGCTTTCGGACGCGATGCCGGACGCATTTTCAATTACGTCACCGGTTATGCGCGACCGGAAAATCTGGAACGTCTGTCCATTTCGCCCATTGGCATGAAAGACTTTCTGGTCCGGCAGATCGATCACGAAATCGAGAATGCCCGCGCCGGAAAACCGAGCGGCATCTGGGCCAAGCTGAATTCGCTGACCCACCCTGATATCATTGATGCCTTGTACCGCGCGAGCGAGGCCGGGGTCCGGTCCGAACTCGTGATCCGCGGCATTTGTTGCCTCAGGCCCGGCGTTGAAGGTCTGTCGGAAAACATCCGCGTCAAAAGCATTGTCGGCCGGTTTCTGGAGCATTCGCGTATTGTCTGTTTTGCCAATGGCGCCGAAATGCCGAGCCCGTCGGCAAAGGTGTTTATATCATCGGCAGACTGGATGCCGCGCAATCTGGACCGCCGCGTC
>BQJI01000049.1 GCA_021604625.1 Hyphobacterium sp.
TGAAGCGACACCGGAACAGGTCGAACGCTCAGTCAATGAGGCTGGTGCCGGGTTTCTGTTTGCCCCCGCCCACCATTCTGCGGTGCGGCATGTAGGCGGTGCACGAAAAGCCCTGCGATCGCGCACGATTTTCAACCTGCTGGGCCCCATGGCCAACCCGGCTGGCGCTAAACGCCAATTGCTGGGTGTTTTCGATGCGCGCTGGCAGGAACCCGTTGCCAAAGCGCTGGATGCGCTCGGCTGTGAATTTGCCTGGGTTGTGCATGGCTCCGATGGTCTTGATGAAATCACGACGACGGGTGATAGCCGCGTGGTTGAACTCGACCGGGGCAAGATCACGTCCTTTACCTTGACCCCGGCTGATGCTCGTCTGCCGACAGCCGATATCGCTGATTTGGTTGGTGGAACACCTGAAGACAATGCGGCCGCCTTGCGCGACGTTCTGGACGGTCAACCGTCGGCCTATCGGGACATTGTGGTGATGAATGCAGCGGCGGCTTTGATCGTTGCAGACCTGGCCAGCAATATCAGCGATGGTGCACGGATGGCGGAAAAAGCCATTGATAGCGGTGCCGCCAAAAACACGCTGGAGGCAATGGCCGCGATCTCGCGAGGCGAGACGTGAACGCATTGCGCAAAATCGAAGCCTACAAACGCGATGAAATTGCGGCAGAAAAATCGGCCATCAGCGAGGCACAGCTTGATGAAATGATCGCCGCAGCCGGGCCGACGAGAGATTTCGCGGGAGCCTTGCAGGCAAAAGCCGAATTCGATGGGATCGCACTGATCGCCGAAATCAAGAAGGCCAGCCCCTCCAAAGGCCTGATCCGCGAGGATTTCAGTCCGCAAGCGCTGGCCAACGCCTATCATGCCGGCGGCGCGGCCTGTCTATCAGTACTGACCGATCGGCCCAGTTTCCAAGGGCATCCGGATTATCTGGCACAGGCGCGTGCGGCTGCGCCCCTGCCCGCCTTACGCAAGGATTTCCTGCTGGATGTCTGGCAGGTGAAACAGTCACGGGCCCTGGGGGCAGACGCCATTCTGGTGATCATGGCAAGTGTTGAGGATGCGCTGGCCCGCGACCTCGTCGAGGCCGCGCATTCTTTCGACATGGCCGTGTTGGTCGAAACACATGATGAAGCCGAAGTGACGCGGGCACTCGATCTGCCTTCGCCGCTGATCGGCGTCAATAATCGTGATCTGACGACATTCGAGACTTCACTTTCGACGTTTGAACGGTTGGCCTCCGATATTCCTGATGATCGATTCGCGATTGCCGAGAGCGGGATATCCACAGCGGATGACGTGGCCCGGTTGAAGGCTGCCGGTGCCAAGGGCCTGCTCGTCGGAGAAAGCCTTATGAGTCAGGCAGATGTCACGGCCGCAACGCGCACGCTCTTGGCCTGACCGCCATTAACTTGACCTTTACCCGGAACACTTATAGAACATCCAAAGACGTTTCTGATTTGTTCTGACCGGAGTTTTGCCATGCTGACGCGCAAACAACACCAGCTTTTGTTGTTCATCAACAAGCGTTTGAGCGAAGATGGCGTGTCGCCCTCCTTTGAAGAAATGAAGGATGCGCTTGAACTGGCGTCGAAGTCCGGTGTCCACCGCCTGATTACGGCCCTTGAAGAACGTGGTTTCATTCGCCGCCTCGCCCATCGAGCGCGAGCGCTGGAAGTGCTGAAAATGCCGGAAACCGCCTCGAATGCTGTGCCTGCCGACCCGACGGGCAAGGTTGTGCGTCCGAATTTCGGCGGCGAGCCGGTACAATCCGAGGGCGTAGAAGTGGCGGTACTCGGCAAGATCGCGGCCGGTGTTCCGATCGAGGCCATCCAGCACGAACAATCTCGCATCATGTTGCCGCCTGATATGGCCCATGGCCGCGGCGAACACTTCGCACTGGAGGTTGAGGGCGATTCCATGGTCGATGCCGGAATTCTGGATGGCGATATTGTCATTATCGAGCGCTGTGACACGGCGACCAATGGCGAAATTGTTGTCGCGCTCGTTGATGAAGAAGAGGCCACGCTGAAACGTTTGCGCCGCAAAGGCGGATCTGTTGCGCTGGAAGCCGCCAACCCTGCTTATGAAACCCGTATTTTCGGACCCGATCGGGTGCGTGTGCAAGGCAAGCTGGTCGGGCTTATCCGCCGTTATCACTAGCTGTCCATAAGCGACGTCCGCGCCGCCTCTCGACGCTGGTTTCCCGGGCAATGCCGGATGCATCGGTCCAGAATGCCATTGCCCCGTTGGCCTCAAGCATACCCAGATCGACAAGGCGGGCCCGGCAGTCTGCCCGCTGGACGGGTGAGGCGTAAGTCTTGAGCACGACAAGGTCCGAGACATCGCAATCCTCGTTCAGTGTCTCCCCGGATTCCGAAACCGTAATCACGACATTTCCAGCCTGCCCCGTACATCCACGCGGATCGCAGGTCACGCCGCCGCGTCCGGCGCGCCCCTGTTCTCCGGCCTGTTCCAGGAAAACCGAGGTCGCAAAACGCGCACGACGTCTGTCCGTGCTCGACCATTGCTGTCCATTGTCCTGACCAAATCGCGCGAGGACCACACCGCCCTCGCTGATGAAGATGTCCGGCGGTGTATTCAACGCCCAGACCAGATAGGCTGCGAGCATCACGCAGATACCGATTTTGCGGGATGCACGAGTGGCTGCCACCAACAGAACGAAACCGAACGCATAGAGCGCCAATACATATCCCGGTGCTGATGCTGTGGGCGCGAGTGAACCCGGCCAGGACGACACCCATTCCGCGATGCGCACGACCCAGACCAGCCCCCAGCTCATGACAGCCAGTGCGGGGGCGTCAAGGCCAAAGGGTGCGAGCGCCAGTGCAATCGCGCCAGCGGGCATCACAACCAGCGAAAATACCGGCATGGCAGCCAGATTTGCAGCCAGGCCATAAACCGCAATCCTGTTGAAATGGAAAGCCGCGAAAGCCGCCGTGGCGCTGCCCGCGACGAAAGAGGAAAATGACAATGTCCCCCAAAAACCAATGAAACGCTGAATGGCATTTTTCTGGGTTTCATTGGCTTCGCGTTGACGCCACAGATCAAAGGCCGCGACCAGTGCCGCAGCTGCCGAAAATGACATCTGAAATCCGGGAGAGAGAATGCTTTGCGGCTGTAGCAACAGGATAATGCCTGCCGCAAGCGCAATCGATTGCATCGAGATCGCGCGGCGTTTGAACACAACCCCCAACAGAACAATCGAGACCATGACAAATGCCCGCTGGGTCGAAACAGAGGCACCCGAAAGGATAAGGTAGAGGCAGGCACCAACCAATGCGATGATCGCAGCGGGAATACGTGGATCAAACCGGCGGGCGAAGACCGGTATGGCGGCACCAAAGGCGCGAAACACGAAGAATAGTCCGCCTGCAAACAAACTCATATGGAGACCAGAAATCGCCAGAATGTGTCCCAGACCAGCGGCGCGTAATGCCTCGGCCTGGTCCGGCGTTATACCCGATCGGTCTCCTGTGATCAGTGCGGCGGCAATGCCACCGGTTTCGAGCGATGCCCGATCGCGAATATGCTCGGCCATCTGCCATCGCCAACGTGCGATCTGCCGCGCCAGCCGGTCGCCAGAAACCTCACCGGCCTCCAACGGGGCGATGGCATAACCCGTGCCGCCGAGGCCAGAGAACCATGCCGCGAAAGCCGGGTCATAACCGCCCGGTACAGCGGGGCGTCGCGGCGGAATCAACACGACACGGGCCGTGATCGCATCGCCGGGACCGAAGGCACCGCGTCGCGCGAAAAACCGGATTCGGCGGGGTGGCGTCTGCATGGTCTCAAACACCGCAACGCGAACGATAATTCGCTCTCGGCCGTTACTGTTCTGGACAGACTCAATCCATCCAGAAACGGTGCGCGCAGCGCCTGATTCCTCGACAAAATTGCCAGCTTGCATACGGGTGTGGTGCTGCGACCGGGCGAAGCCGGACAGGGCAAAGGCCAGCACCAACAGGGCGGACCAAACAAGCGGTCGATGTCTCGCATAGCGAAAAGCCAGAATCACACCTGATGCGGCAATTCCGACGAGAATTTGGCCTGCCGGGACAGAGGGTTCTGCGGGCATGGAAAAATAGATCAATGCGCCGGCCGCGAACGCGACAGGCGCCCATATCGCCATACGCAAGGGGCGGGTCAAATCCCCGAATTCCAGACTGAGCGCCAGCCGCTGCACCACTGGGTTCAGACGCAATTCAGGTCGGACATTACTGATCTGGCGCAATCGACTATTTCATCCCCTCGCCTGTCATGTTACCACCCGCACTTCTTTTGCAGTGCAACATGGTTTCGCGAGTGAGCAACATCACACAACCCATCGTTACACGCTTTGCGCCCTCACCGACAGGTTACCTCCATATTGGCGGTGCGCGCACGGCTCTGTTCAACTGGCTTCTTGCGCGCGGTGCAGGAGGTAAATTCCTGCTGCGCATTGAAGATACGGACCGGGCGCGGTCTACCGATGACGCGACCCGCGCGATTTTGGACGGGCTGAACTGGCTGGGCCTCGATTGGGATGGCGAGCCAGTTTCGCAAAACGCCAATGCCTCGCGGCATGCCGGGGTTGTTGATGATTTGCTCGCGTCCGGACATGCTTTTCGCTGCTACATGACAGAGGCCGAAGCCACTGCCGCGCGGGAAATGGCATTTGCCGAGGGACGCGCCCTGCGCAGCCTCTGGCGTGACAAGCCTGCGTCAGACGCGCCAGCAGACCAGCCCTTCGTCGTTCGTTTCCGAGCGAGCGATAGCGACGTCGTCATAGCGGATGCCGTGCAGGGCGATGTGCGCTGGAATGCCAAGGAGTTTGACGATCTGGTGCTTTTGCGTAGCGACGGAACGCCAACCTATAATCTCGCCGTCGTTGTCGATGACCACGATATGGGCATTACCCACATCGTGCGGGGCGATGATCATCTGGTGAATGCTGGCCGCCAGGCTCAGATTTACGATGCTCTGGGGTGGGATCGACCGGTTTTTGCCCATGTCCCGCTCATTCATGGTCCGGATGGCAAGAAATTGTCAAAACGGCATGGTGCACTCGGCGTCGAAGCCTATCGCGATATGGGCTATTTGCCCGAAGGCCTGCGCAATTACCTGCTGCGGCTGGGCTGGGCATATGGCGATCAGGAATATTTCACGGATACAGAGGCACAATCCGCTTTCGGCCTGACAGGGTTGAACAAGGCACCGGGTCGACTGGATTTCGACAAGATGGCCAGCGTCAACGCTCACCATATGAAACGTGCCGACAATGCCCGGCTATTGGAACTTGTGTCGCCCTGGTGCGCGGAGCGTGTTGAGGGGCTGGACGTCACGTCGGATGCTTTCCGCCAAATGATGTTGGCGGCGATGGATGTGTTGAAAACCCGGGCATCGACACTGGCAGAACTTGCTGATCAGGCCTATTTCCTATTTCAGCGAACACCGTTTACTTTAGAAGGCAAGGCCGCAAAGCCCATGAAAGGCGATGCGCCTGATCTTCTGACCCGGCTAGTGCCGCGACTAAAGGTGGTGACAGTCTGGGACTCCGAGACGCTACATGCCGAACTCGCGGTTTTTGTCGAAGACGAAGGCATCGGGTTTGGAAAAATTGGCGCTCCCCTGCGCGCGGCTCTGACGGGCGGGGCCCCGGCACCAGACCTGTCTCTGGTGATGGAATGGCTGGGGCGCGACAAGGTATTGCGCCGCATTGCGGATCAAATCAAAACGGATGAATAATTCCGGGGAAGAACGAGAAGGATGACCATGATGGAAACCAAGGCTCAACCAAACGGCAAAGCCCAGCTTACAATAAATGGTCAGACCTACGAATTGCCCGTTCTAAAAGGGTCAATCGGACCCGACGTCATCGATATCCGGACATTGTATAAAAAGGCCGGCGTTTTCACCTATGATCCGGGCTTCACGTCCACCGGATCGTGCGAAAGCCACATCACCTATATCGACGGCGATGATGGCACTTTGCTGTATCGGGGCTATCCGATTGACCAGCTGGCCGAAAAATCCAGCTTCATTGAAGTCTGTTATCTGTTGTTACACGGCGAATTGCCGAATGCGACAGAGTTGAACGATTTCGACATGACGATCCGTCGGCACACCATGTTGCATGACCAGTTCGACCAGTTTTTCAGGGGTTTCCGCCGTGATGCACATCCGATGGCGGTCATGGTGGGTACTGTGGGCGCGCTCTCGGCTTTCTATCACGATTCAACCGATACGAATGATGCACAAGCGCGCGTGATTGCCAGCCATCGCATGATTGCGAAAATGCCGACAATCGCTGCACGCGCTTACAAGTATTCCATCGGCCAGCCCTTTATTAGCCCGCGTAATGACCTTGATTTCGCAGGTAACTTCCTGCGCATGTGTTTTGCGGTTCCAGCTGAGGACTATGAGCTTAACAAGACCCTCGCCAAGGCGATGGACAAGATTTTCATTTTGCATGCCGATCACGAGCAAAACGCGTCAACCTCGACGGTTCGCCTCGCCGGTTCGTCCGGTGCCAATCCATTCGCTTGCATCGCATCGGGCATTGCCAGCCTCTGGGGACCCGCGCATGGCGGCGCCAATGAAGCCGCGCTGAACATGTTGGAAGAAATCGGCACGGTAGACCGGATTCCGGAATACATCGCCAAGGCCAAAGACAAGAATGATCCGTTCCGCCTGATGGGATTTGGTCACCGCGTTTACAAGAATTATGACCCGCGCGCGAAGGTGATGCGCGAGACCTGTCATGAAATTCTTGACGTCATGGGTGTTCGCAACGAGCCCATGCTTCAGGTCGCGATGGAATTGGAGAAAATCGCGCTCGAAGATCCGTATTTCGTCGAGAAAAAACTTTATCCGAATGTCGATTTCTATTCCGGAATCACACTTCGCGCGATGGGTTTCCCGACCTCCATGTTCACCGTTCTCTTCGCGCTGGCCAGAACCGTTGGCTGGATCGCGCAATGGACGGAAATGCTGGAAGATCCGGTCCAGAAAATCGGCCGCCCGCGGCAATTGTTTGCCGGAGCCACGGAACGAAATTACACACCGATTTCCAAACGTTAGCCTGAGTTGCGATGGTCATGAATCAAGGTCATCACGGCATCAGCTGCTCTGGCGCTTGAATTACCTTCGCCCCGCATGGCCAGCGCTGCAACCTGAAGGCGGGGGCCGCGTGAATTTCCCTGTCGGATTTCGGAAACCAGCGCAGAAACCGCTTTGGCCAACGTGGCGCCATTCGCCGCTGTTTGCGCATGTTCGAGGATCAATTCCTCGTCGGCGGCGATATTGACGAGGCTGAAATATTTCGCCTTGAACAGAATGAATCGGTAGATCGCCCAGCTGAGCCAGCCGAGTTTGTAGGTCGCAACCGTCGGCACACCCGCTAGGGCCAGTTCGGTCGTCGCCGTTCCAGACACAGCCAGCGCCACAGTCATGGCGGAGGTTGCGTCACATTTTTCATCATCTCCGACCTGGATAATGGACGGTAGCCGGGTGTCCGTCCTGATCGATTCGGAAACGCCGTCGGCGATAGCTGCAGCGACAGGGGAAACAAATATCGCATCCGGGTATTCGGCGGCCAATTCTGCCATGGCATCGCGTATGGCCGGTCCAATTCTGCGTAACTCGCTCCACCGACTGCCGAATAAAATTCCAATAACCGGCGCATCCGGTGCAATTTTGTGGCGTGCCCGAAAGGCCGACCCGTCACCCGTTACCTGCCGTTCCAGTGCCGGGTTGCCGACAAAAGTGGTTGGCAGACCCGCCGCTTCAAACAGAGGCGCGTCAAAGGCGTGGATTGTCAGGAGGTGATCAACCGAATGGGCCAGAACATTTGCCCGTTTCGGACGCGCCGCCCAGATTTGCGGCCCCACATATTTTACAAGCAAGGGCGGGGTTTTCCATTTCTGCAGCCGTTGAGCGACGCGAATCATGAATCCCCAGGAATCGATCAGAACCACGGCGTCGGCCTCGAACGCGATTGCCGCATCGACGGTTTCATTCACACGTCTGAGAATGGTGCCGTAGGATTTCAAACCATCGAGCAGGCCGAGAATGGCGAGCTCGGAAATATCGATTGCGCTTGTTAATCCAAGCGCTTCCATCTTCTTGCCGCCAACGCCAGCAATCTCGACATCGTCGCCGTAGCGGGTTTTCAATGCGTCCATCATATCGGCGCCTAACGCGTCGCCCGACGGCTCTACAGCGACGAGGAATATGCGGAATGGCTTACTCATCAGCCTCTGCGGCATAGATAAAAATGCCGGCAGCATCAGCGGCAGCAATTGTCTCTTCCATGCGCGGTACCAATGCGCTTCCGGCTCGTACGGCTATGCCCGCAAGCCCGGCATGTTTTACGCCATCTACGGTTTTCAGACCGATGGTCGGCATGTCGATCCGGCGTTCCTGTTGCGGTTTCGGCGTCTTGCCCAGCACGCCGACAGGTTTTTCTATGCTACCGCGAACATCGGGCGGCAAACGTGCCACACGCATCAGCATTTCGTCTGTGCCTTCCTGGGCTTCGACGGCCAGAACAAGCCCATTGGCGACAACAGCACCCTGCCCGATATCCTGCTCGCCAATCAAGGCAGCTATTTTTAGGGCCTTGGAAATATCAGTCTTTGCAGTAGCATCAGGTTCAATGGATCCCAACACACCAGCGGGTGGCACCAGGCTGGCCATGACCTGATCTGCACCAATCGCTGAAAGTCCCTTTTTCTCGAAGGAATCAATAATCACGCGCATCAATGCGTCGTCGCCATAACGCGCGGCTTGCGTAATTTTCGGCAGCAATGCCATAGCGGCTGTGTCCAGCCCCATCAGGGATTTGAAGTCCGGCCGGGTAATCCTTCCGATGAAACAGACCGCATCACATCCTGCCTCACGCATGGCTTTTTGCATGCCGCCAATCCTGGTAACCGGAAGGCAAATATGGTCGTATGCGTTGTAGTTTTGGTCTGCGAATCCCTCCACTTCAACAATAAATGGATTTCGACCGGCGCCGCTTTCGCCCTGGGCAATCAGGAACGGTATTTCGCCGGCGCCCGCGATGATCGCCAATCGATTCCACGTCGGTGCCGAGAACTCAACCATGCGGCATACATATGGACCGACCCGGTTCAGCGCGGATGAATTCGACAATTTCCATGACGGCCGAATTATCCGCATACAGTCCCGATACGTCCTCCAGGCGTTCGTTAAACGAACCTTCCTCGGCGAACATCAGACGATAGGCCGTCCGCAATTCCTTGATCGCCGAGCGCGAATAGCCTCGGCGTTTTAGTCCGACCAGATTTAACCCCTCAAGATGCGCGTGGTTTCCACCTGCAGCACCGTAGGGAATAACATCTTTTGTCAGCAATGACATTGCATTTACAAAGGATTGGCGGCCAATGCGGCAAAACTGAACCACGCCGGTATACCCGCCCAGAATGACCTGATCCTCGACGATTGTATAACCGCCAAGGACCGCGTGGTTGGACAGAACAACCTTGTCACCAACCACACAATCATGGGCGACATGGGCCCCGACCATGAAGAACCCATCATCGCCAACAACCGTTTCCTTGCGTCCGACGCCTGTGCCGGGGTGCATTGTGACATATTCGCGGATGGTATTTCGCGCGCCGATCTTCAACCAGGTTTCTTCGCCCTTGTATTTGAAGTCCTGCGGTGGGTGGCCCAACGAGGCGTGCGGATACACCACTGTTTCGTCGCCAATTTTTGTGTAGCCGGATATCGTGACATGCGAGATAAGACGCACATTGTTACCCAGGTCTACATCTCCGTCGACAATGCAGAATGGGCCAATTTCAACGTCCTGCCCCAGGCGCGCTGTTTCCGAAACGATAGCAGTTGGATGAATTTTTGCTGTCATACGACGCCGACACCCTTCGCCGAAAAATCAAATTCGGTCACGCGCTGTTCACCAACAAAGGCCTGACCGCTGAATTTAAACAGATCACCGCGCATATGGGTTACCCGCACCGGCATGCGCAGGACATCGCCGGGCTTCACCGGTCGACGAAAGCGAACCTTGTCCACCCCCATGAAATAAATAGCGGTTTTTGACACGTCTGCATTCAGTGTCTTTGACATCAGAAGCGCACCTGCCTGTGCCACAGCTTCAATAATCAACACGCCGGGCATGACCGGATTGCCGGGAAAATGACCCGGAAAAAAGGGTTCATTCGCTGTCACATTCTTGATGCCAACAATCGAATCACCTTCGCGATAGTCTTCGGCGCGGTCCAGCAACAGGAAGGGATAACGGTGCGGCAGTCGTTCCAGAATTTCCTGAATATCAATCTGTGTTGTGATTTCCGGCATGTCTATTTTCTGGCCTTCTTCCCCTGAGCGCCCTTGATCCCGGACAATTTTCTTAATTGCATCAACTGCCTGAGAAAGTTTCGTGCTGGCATGGCCGGGCTACCGCCCCAGCGTTCGCCATCTGGGATGTCATACATCGCGGCAGCGTCGGCAAGCAAGATAACGTCATTACCGATGGTGATATTGTCGGTCGTGGCACAGCGCCCGGCAAACAGGCAGTTTCGGCCTATGCGCGTACTACCCGAGATGCCGGCAAATGCAGCCATAACGGTTCCGCTGCCAATCTGAACATTGTGCGCGATCTGGCAGAAATTATCGATCTGGCAATTATCATCGATCCGGGTGTCGCCGAACAACCCACGGTCAATCGAACAGGACGCGCCGATCGAAACATCCTCGCCGATCAACGCGCGGCCGAAATGTGGAACCTTGATACGTTTCTCTGCACCAAGAACGACGGCAAAGCCTGATTTTCCGATGACGGTGCAGGATCCGATTTCCGTTCTGGCGCCTATGACTGCGCAGGAAATGACCGCATTGGCGCGAATGACTGCGCCTTCACCAATCTCAACGCCCGGGCCGATGACAGCATTGGGCTCTATAACAACGTTGGCGGCAATTTTCGCGCCTGCACTGATGAAGGCGCCTGATAATATTGTGGCTGTCGGATCAATTTCTGCATCGCCTTCGACCAGTGTCTTCAGCTCATAGATGGAACCAGCCGAACGCGCAAAAGCCGCACGTGGATTGTCACTCACGCCGACAACACAGCCGGCGTCACGCAAGGCCTGGGCGATATTCTGGCCCGCGAAAACCACCGCTCCGGCAACGGGATTTTCAGCCCGCTTTTCAACATAACTCAGAAAGCCTGCCCGCATGTCTTCGACCGGCGCAACGCCAATGGCAGACATGCCATCGGGCGCAAGTCCTTCAAAACTTGCGCCCGACAGGGATTCCAGTTGCTCGATAGAAAGCGATTGCGCCGACTCGTAGAAACGTGGATCGGCCACTATCGGCTCTCCTGTGAGTTTACTGTTGGCGCGGTTGTTGAGCGTCACCCTGTGGCAGGCGTACGCGGTTCACCGGTACAGTTGGCAAGCGGCCATTTAGACGCGTGATCACGTCATCGCTGGCATCGACGCTTGGACCGGAATAGACCAAGGCACCCCGATCAATGACGATGTCTGCGCTACGTGCTGCAACAACTTCCTGCAGAACTGCTTGCAAAGCTTCCAGAACCGGACGCATGGCGCCCCGCTCGGTCGCCGTCAATTCATTCGCATAGCGCTGTCGCGTGGCTTCGAATTGTTGAGCTTGCTGACTTACAGTCTGGATGCGCTGCATCAGGTCCGGGCGCTGCTGAACAGCTTCCTGCGTCAACGGCTCAGTCTCGGCGTTAAGACGCTCGGCTTCTGCGTCGATCGGTGCACGCAGTGCCAGCAATTCGCCTTCCATTTCGCTCGAGATCGCCTGCAGGCGCGATGCGATATGTTGTCCAACAGCACTCTCACGGAGAATGCGGTCTTCGTTGATGACGATGATGGTCTGTTGCGAAAAGGCAGGCGCGCTGATCGACACAAAGGCGACAACGGCTGCGAGCATCGCAAGCGGGTTTAGGGAGGAAGGTTTCATAATCAGAATCCTGTTCGTGTGCTGAAGCGGAAGAATTCGGTGCGGTCATAGGTTTCATTGACCAACGCCTCGGCCAGGTCAAACCGGACCGGGCCAAATGGTGAATCCCAGAAGATGCTCAGACCCGCGGATACGCGGAGCGACAAATCATCGACTGTGAAGGATTGCCCGGTGACCTCGTCGATCAGATCGGCATCGTCAAGCAGGCCAACTGTACCGAAATCGGTGAAGAGGCTGCCGCGGACGCCGTACTGCTCAGGCAAAGGCAAGGGGAAGGACATTTCGGCTGTACCGATGGCGTAGAAGCGACCGCCGAGCGCATCGCCGCCCAGCAATTGGCCTGACGCCGCATCGCGTGCGACAACACGCGGGCCGACGCCGGCAACCTCAAAGCCACGGAAAGAATTACCGCCGCGGAAGAACCGGTCATTGATCCGGACCGGGTCACCGCCCCATCCCATGATGAAGCCGGAA
>BQJI01000050.1 GCA_021604625.1 Hyphobacterium sp.
CGGCGTCAGGCATTCTGTCGTCCATCCCGCATCGGTACACAGACGCGGGAGTTGTTTGGCGATATTCGGTTCGCCGCCAAATGCCCGCCAGCTTTTCTTCACCGCCTCGATAAAGCGATCCTGCACCGGGTCGGGCGGGTAGAATCCGAAGGTTTCGTAATGGCCATATTCCTGCGCGATAAAAACGCCGCCGGGCCGCAACACGTTTTTGAGGCGCGCAAGAAGACCGCCCGGGTCCGGTAAAAAAGACATCACCCAGCGCGACCAGATAAAATCGACCGAATTGTCGGGCAAATCCAGAACCGCGAGATCGGATTTAACGGTCTCGATATTTGAAAGCCCGCGCTGTTTCGCACCGTTCGAGATCGCATCCAGAAACAGAGCCGATTGATCCACGGCGATCACCTTGCCGGTCGGGCCGACCATTTGCGCCAGATCATAGCTGGCATGGCCCGGGCCGGAGCCAATATCCAGCACCGTCATGCCCGGCTTGAGGCCGGCGCGCCGCCAACCGGCCAATGCCCGTTCGCGCCAGATGGCATGTTGCTGGCCGAGACGGATAATTTCCTGATCCGAAGCCCCGATGATGTAATCGTCTTCCGGAAGGCTTGTCTGGCTCATCGGTTTATCCCCGTTTCGATGCGTGAATTGGCTCTGACTATAAGAAGTCTTTCGTCTCCTGGGACTACTATGATTGCGGCGGTGTCCGCACGGACGAACGACAGGGACGAGAATATAATCATCCGCCCAGTCTAATCCGCATCTGCCGTACGAGGATTGAAGCTTTGTGCGGAAGGCAGAGCGCTATATCGGCCTACTCGCCCGCTTCCGCCATCGTGACCAGTTCATCCCACCCGCGCTGGCGGGCAATGGCGATGAAGGTGCTGCCGTCATTGGACGCTAAAGTCGGGTCTGCGCCATGTTCGAGCAAGACACGTGCGCTATCCTGCGAGCCTTCAAACGCTGCCCACATCAACGGCGTGCCGCCCATCGTGCCCTGAACATCCATATCAGCACCCGCCGCGATCAGCGCCGCAACAATATCGGCATGATCGCCTGTCGCCGCCATGTGCAGGGCCGTCAATGTCAAGGCGTTTTCGTAAGCGTGCAAATTGGCGTCCGCGCCCAGATCAAGCAATGCCGTCACCGCTTCGGTTTGCCCGTCGCGGGCGGCTTCGAACAGGGCGGTAAATCCGATGGCATCGACCGCATCCACGTCCGCGCCCTGACCAGCCAGCCAGCGAATGGCGTTGACGGCACCTGCCCGCGCAGCGGCCTGGAGCGCGGGCCTACCTGCGAAATCCTGCAAGGTTGAAACGTCGGGTCCGTCGGCGTGTCCATCCAGCATTTCGACATCATCAGTGACAAGCGCCGCGACAATCGCAGATGCGTCCGGCGTTCGCTCGGCCAACGCGCCCTGATGTTCCAGAATGATTTGAAGCGCGTCCTGATGCCCGCGACGCAAGACAATCTCGACCGCATTGCCATGCCCGGTCAACGAAGTGTCGGCACCCGCTGCCAACAGCAATTCAATAGCCGGGATATTGCCATAATAGGCCGCCCAGTTGATCGCCGGATCGCCCATCGTATCCACTGTATTCACATCAGCCCCGGCCGCGATCACCGCCGCAAGGATGGCCGGGTCTGCACCGCCCGTCGCCCACATCAAGGGCGTGGCTTCAAGACCAGTGGTTTGTCGTTGATCCGGGTCCGCGCCGTCATCCAGTGCGGCCACAATGCCGGCAACATCATCCTCATTGATGAGGGCAAACAGATCCGTTTCGGTTTGCGCTATCGCGACCGAAAAATTCAAGAGCAATAATATTGCAGCCAATACACGCATTTCGACCCTCCATTAGACGAAATGACCGTATCAGGGGGTTTGCCAATTTCACTTCACGAAGGCGTCAAAATTCAAACTGACGACCCATTCCGCATACACCAACCGCCCGTCTCTTCTCTCTTGCGAGCGGAGCGGCGGGCGGCGGCGCGGGGGGATTTTCCGTTTCCGGTCTTTCCCCGTTGCTGGCCCCGGCCCGCTCTCTGTTCCCCGGATTGCTCCGTTTCCCAGCGCGGTGTCCGAAACCCGTCTTTTCAGAGCTTTTTCAGCATCTTCCAAGACCCGACCGGTTGCTTCGACAAGGCTTTCGCCAGCGCTGCATCCCGGTGGACCGGTTTCCGTTTATGTGTCCGGTGAAGAACGCATCACGGTGTGTCCCGATGCCTGAAGTCAACGCCCGAAACCGTTCCTGGTCAATCAATCGCCATACGGTTTTTGTGGATAAAAGACCGGTTTCTGTTCGCAAGTCTGAAAAGGGGTGTGAATTGAATAGGTAGGGAATAGGCGCCTTCTGGAGGCCTCCTTCGAGGCTCGCTCCGCTCGCACCTCAGGATGAGGTTTATGAAATGCCCCTCACCCCTCGCGCTGACGCGCTCTTCCCTCTCCCTTGAGGGAGAGGGAGAGAATGCGAGCCTTGTTAAGGCGAGTGTTCGAGGGTGAGGGGGCATAAAAAAAGGGCCGAGCGATCAAACCCGCTCGGCCCCTCTCTGCGTTGCTCCCGGTCCCTTGGGCTACGCCGCAGCTTGTTGACCGCCAAAGCGGCCATAGAAAGTTTCACCTTTTGCGGCCATGTCCCGCAGAAGATCCGGCACCTGGAACGGCTCGCCGAAGTCCGCCGCCATTTCATCCGCTTTCTCGACGAAGGCTTTCGCGCCAATCGTGTCGATGAAGGACAAGACCCCGCCGGTATAGGGCGCAAAACCCCAGGCGAGGATGGAGCCGACATCGGCTTCGCGCGGATCCTTCACCACGCCCTCTTCCATGCACCGCGCCGCTTCGATGGCTTGCGCATAGAGGATGCGGTCTTTGACTTCCTGCACATCCGGCTGGACCGATTTCAGGCCATCAACGGCGAACTGGTTCAGCTCCGGCCACAGTGATTTCGACTTGTCCTCGCCATAGTCATAAAAGCCCTTGCCGGTCTTGCGGCCATAGCGGCCCGCCTCATACATGGCGGTGATGATCGGATCGGACTTGCCGGCAACATAGGCATCGCCGAGGTCTTTTTTCGTCTGCTCCTGGATTTTCCAGGCGAGATCAATGGCGGTCATATCCATCAATTCCATCGCGCCCATCGGCATGCCCGCCATACGGGTGCCATTCTCGATCAGCGCCGGCGCATAGCCTTCCGACAACATGGCCAGGCCCTGCTCGCCAAAGCGCATCACACAACGATTGCAATAGAAGCCGCGCGTATCGGCGACGACAATCGGGGTTTTTCGGATCCTGGTGACAAAATCGATAGCACGGGACACGGCCCGGTCGCCGGTCTTGTCGCCAACAATGACTTCCACCAGATTCATTTTTTCAACCGGCGAGAAGAAGTGGATGCCGACAAACTGGTCCGGCTTGCCCGAGGCTTCAGCCAGCGAAGAAATCGGAATGGTCGAGGTATTGGACCCGAAGATCGCATCCGCCTTCATATGCTCTTCGGCGGCCTTGGTGATCTTGTGCTTCAGCTCGGAGTTTTCAAACACCGCCTCGACGACCAGATCGACATCACTCAACATGGCATAATCGGTGGTTGGCGTGATCAGCGCAGCCATCGCATCGGCTTTGTCCTGTGCGACCTTGCCGCGCGCCACGCCCTTGGCGAAGTGATCCACCGCGTGTTGCTTGCCCTTGTCCGCGCCGTCCTGATTGACGTCGATCAGCACGACCTCGATCCCGGCCTGCGCCGAGACGGTGGCAATGCCCGCACCCATGAAACCGGCACCAATAACGGCGATTTTCCTGACCTCTTCCTTCGAGGTTCCGGCTGGGCGTGCGCCGCCCTTGTCCAGCGCCTGCTTGGACAGAAAGATGGAGCGGATCATGTTGCGGCTTTCCGGACGCATCAGAAGCTTGGTGAAATAGCGGCTTTCAATGCGCAGGCCCGCATCGATCGGCACCTGAATGCCTTCATAGACGCATGACAGGATATAACGCTGGGCCGGATAATTGCCCTTGGTTTCCTTGAGCAGCATCGGATTGGCGGCACCAAAAACCTGCATGCCGGCCGGCGTATAGACCGCACCGCCCGGCATTTTGAACTTGTCCTGATCCCAAGGTTGTTTCGCGCCCATCGTATCGGCTTTGACTAGTTCCTTGGCCTTGGCGACGATCTCGGCCACCGGCGCAATCTCGTGCACGACGCCCTGTTCCTTCGCCTTGTTGGCATCCAGCTGCTTGCCTTGCAGCATGATCGGTGCGGCATTCATCACCCCGATCAGGCGCGGCAGGCGCTGTGTGCCGCCACCGCCCGGCAGAACGCCGACGAGCGCTTCCGGCAGGCCCAGCTTGGCACCGGTATCGGTCGCCATGACGCGGTAATGACAGGCCAGAGTGACCTCGAATCCGCCGCCCAGCGCCAGACCATTGATTGCCGCGGCAATCGGCTTGCCGCATGTTTCCAGCTGACGAAGCTGAGAATTCAGGCGAAAGGCCATGTCAAAGAGTTTCTGCTTGGCTTCGTCTTCCGACAGACCGTCGAGATCCATCATGCCGCTGCCCAGCTCGGAGAGGTCCGCTCCGGCGCAAAACGCTTTCTTGCCGGATGTAATGACCGCACCCTTGATGGCATCATCAGAGCCGATTTTCTCGACCAGCTCGCCCAGCTCGGCCATCACGCCCGCGGACAGGACATTCATCGAGACATTCGGGCTGTCGAAGGTGATCAGCGCAATGCCGTCAGCGTCGAGTTCAAATTTGAAATGGTTCATGGGTTTTGGTCCCTTGCTTGAAGGTCGTAATCGGGAATCTGAACGCAATCCATGGCGGCGGTATCCGACCATTGCGTCAGCGTGTTGGTTTCGGGAATGAAAGTGAAATAGCCATTCGGTTCACCTACTTCGGTCTCGCAGTAGAGCCAGAATTCAAAGGGGTTTCGCTGGCGGTTGGCGTGAGCCGTAAAGGTGCAGGGCGTATCATACGACAGGCCGTTTTCGTCGGCGAACGCTGCGACAGCCCGCGTTTGTGTCAGGCCGATCGGCAATTCATCAACCCAGAATTCTGCCTGACTATAGCCGCCAAGCTCGGAACAAATACCGCGTATCGGAGGGCGTTCTGGAAAAAACGTTAGATGCGGGCCGCTGAAAACAATTATGCGATCATCTTCTGAAGGTGAAGATTCGCCAGTTACAGAAGATTGGCCATCAAGAGATTCGGTCGCCAAGCCCGCCGTTGACATGGGAGCCTCTGGCGCACTCGCGCAGGCCATCGCCAGAAACGGCAGACATATGACCGTCAGACGGATCATTCGTTGGCGTCCTCGTCAGTGGATTCGGCCGCCCTCTTCTTTTCTTCCGCCATTCGGGCCGTGCCAATAGCGACGCTGAATGCCATGCCGATGCCAACACCCATGGCAACACCCACGGCAATATTGTCCATAGCCACACCCAGCGCGACACCAACGCCAATCCCGATCGGCAAGCCCATGGGCAGGCCTTTGGCCAGCATGTTGCCGCCGTATTTCTTGTCCTGTTCCAGCTTGTCGTCAGTCATCGGTCTAAACCCGCTCGATGATCGTCGCTGTGCCCATGCCGCCGCCGACGCACAGCGTCGCCAGACCGGTGGATTGTCCAGTGCGCTCCAGCTCGTCGAGCACGGTACCGAGGATCATCGCGCCGGTCGCGCCCAGCGGGTGACCCATGGCAATCGCGCCGCCATTGACGTTGGTCTTGTCGTGCGAAATGCCCATATCGTCCATGAAGCGCAGAACAACCGAAGCAAACGCCTCATTCATCTCGTAGAGATCAATGTCCGATGCGCTCATTCCGGCTTTCTTCAGCGCTTTCAGCGCGGACGGCGCCGGACCGGTCAGCATGATGGTGGGCTCCGAGCCGATGGAGGCCATCGAAACAATGCGCGCGCGTGGTTTCAGACCGAGCTTTTCGCCCATCTCCTTCGAGCCAACGAGGATCGCCGCCGCGCCATCCACAATGCCGGAGGAATTGCCCGCATGGTGGACGAAATTGACCTTCTCCACTTGCGGATATTTCTGGATCGCCACAGCGTCAAAACCGACAAAAGCCGAGAGATCGCGAAACGCCGGGTTCAGCGCCGCAAGCGATTGCATGTCGGTTTGCGGCCGCATCAGCTCGTCATGATCGAGCTGCGTCAGGCCGAGCTGGTTTTTCACCGGTACGACGGATTTCTTGAACCGGCCCTCTTCCCAGGCCTTGGCCGCGCGCTTCTGGCTCTCGACGGCATAGGCATCGACATCATCGCGCGAATACCCGCCAATCGTGGCAATCAGATCCGCGCCGACGCCCTGCGGCACAAAATAGTGATCGTAAGCCATCTCCGGATCGGCCACCATGGCACCGCCATCCGAGCCCATCGGCACGCGGCTCATCGCTTCCACACCGCCGCCAATCGCCATATCGGCTTCGCCGGACATGACTTTCGCTGCCGCCATATTGGTCGCTTCCAGGCCCGAAGCGCAGAAACGATTGACCTGCACGCCGGCGGTGCTTTCGGCATAATTCGCATTGATAACTGCAGCGCGGGCAATATCCGCGCCCTGTTCGCCGACGGGCGACACACAGCCCAGGATAACATCGTCAACATGGCTGGTATCGAGATTATTGCGGTCCCGGATCGCCTGCAGCGCCTGTGTGGCCAGTTGCAGAGCGGTGATTTCATGCAGGGAACCGTTTTTCTTTCCCTTGCCGCGCGGCGTGCGCATGGCGTCATAGATATAAGCTTCAGTCATTTCGGGGTCTCCCGTTGTATGTGTCTGTTACCCCCTCACCCTTCGGGCTTCGCCCTCCTCCCTCTCCCTCAAGGGAGAGGGAGGGACCCGCGCCATCAGGCGTGGGAGGGTGAGGGGGTCGTGTTTATCAAAGTGTCCGTGAAATCAAGAGCTTCATGATCTCATTCGTGCCGCCATAAATGCGCTGCACGCGGGCATCACGCCACATGCGCGCCACCGGATATTCATTCATGAAGCCATAGCCGCCATGCAGCTGCACACATTCATCAATCAGCTCGCACTGCGTGTCTGATACCCAGTATTTCGCCATCGAGGCCGTGGCCGCATCCAGCTCGCCCTTCAACAGAAGGTCCGAGCAATGCTGGCAGAAAACTTCGGCAATCGTCGCCTTGGTCTTCAGCTCGGCCAGTTTGAATTGCGTGTTCTGGAAAGCCATGATCGGTTTTCCGAACGCTTGGCGTTCCTTGACATAGCGGATGGTTTCATCCAGCGCTCGCTTCATCATGCCGACGCCCTGAACGGCGATCTGCAAGCGCTCCTGCGGCAATTGCTGCATCAGCTGGATGAAGCCCTGACCCTCTTCCGGGCCGAGCAAGGCATCAGCCGGCACCCACATATCGTCGAAGAAGAGCTCGGACGTGTCCTGACCTTTCAGCCCCACCTTGTCGAGCGTGCGCCCGCGGCGGAATCCTTCCAGTCCATCGGTCTCGATCATGAAGAGCGACGTGCCTTTAGCCCCGGCGCTCGCATCGGTCTTGGCAACGACGATGATGAAATTCGCCGTGCCGCCATTGGTGATGAAGGTCTTGGAGCCGTTGATGCGGTATCCATTGCCGTCCTTCTTGGCGGTGGTCTTGATGCCTTGAAGGTCGGAGCCCGCCGCCGGTTCGGACATCGCAATCGCGCCGACATATTCGCCGGAAATCATTTTCGGCAGAAGGCGTTTTTTCTGATCTTCCGAGCCATAATGCCAGAGATAGGGTGCGACGATGGAATTGTGCAGGGATGCACCCCAGCCATCAACGCCGAGCTCGGATACGGCCATATGGAAAACGTAATCGTGACGCCAGTCACCGCCCGCACCGCCATATTCTTCGGGCGCCGCCGGGCAGAGGAGCCCCGCTTCTCCGGCCTTGTTCCAGACTTCACGGTCCACAACGCCAGCTTTTTCCCAGCGATCACCGTGGGGCAGACATTCTTTTTCGATGAAGCCTTTGACCGCTTCGTAGAAAATATTGACGTCTTCCTGGTCGAGCCAGTCGGGACGTTTCACATTGAGGGGATCAGCCAGCATTCAGAATGCCTCCGCATCTAGCGCCATCATCGACGCGGCACCAGCCTTGACCTTGGCCAGATGCATGCCGCCTTCCGGGACCCAGCGGTCGAGGAAATAGCGGCCGGTTTTGATCTTGATATCGAAGAAGGGATCGGACGCATCACCCGCTTCTGCGGCTTTGGCCATCAACCCCCACATATAGGTGAGGCAGGTCAGGCCGAAGAGTTGCAGATAATCATGGCTGGACGCGCCCGCATTGTTGAAATCCTGCAGGCCATTTTCGACCAGCCAGTCAGTGGCTTCTTTCAATTGCGCCTTGGTTGTCGCCAGCGCATCGAGGAAGGGCTGCGTTGTTTCCGAACCGCCGGACGCGGCAAAGGCGTCGAGCTCGGCGAAGAATGAATTGATCGGGCGCATGCCATGCATGGCGAGCTTGCGGCCCACCAGATCCAGCGCCTGAATCCCGTTGGTGCCTTCATAGATCAGCGTGATGCGGGCATCGCGCATGAACTGGCTCATACCCCATTCCTCGGTATAGCCGGAGCCGCCAAAGACCTGCAGGCCATTGGAGACCGAGAGGAAGCCCTTATCCGTCAGATAAGCCTTCACGATCGGGGTCAGAAGCGACATGTAATCGCCGGATTTTTCACGTTGCGCCGGATCATCTGATTTTTCTTCCAGATCACCATGCAAGGCGGTCCACGACACAAAACAGCGTGCCGCTTCCACAAAGCTTTTCTGATCCATCAGCATACGCCGCACATCCGGGTGAACGATGATCGGATCAGCCGGACCATCGGCGTTTTGCGGACCGGTCAACGAGCGCCCCTGGAGGCGATCTTTGGCAAATGCCAGCGAGTTCTGATAGGCCACTTCGCCAACAGCGAGACCTTGCAGGCCCACGCCGAGGCGCGCCTCATTCATCATGACGAACATGATTTTGAGACCCTTGTTTTCTTCGCCCACGAGCCAGCCCGTCGCCTCGTCATAATTCATGACGCAGGTCGAATTGCCGTGAATACCCATCTTCTCTTCAAGGCCGCCGCATTGAAGCGAATTGCGCTCGCCGGGATTGCCGTCGGCATCCAGAATGTGCTTCGGCACGACGAAAAGCGAAATGCCTTTGACGCCGTCCGGCGCGCCTTCAATGCGGGCCAGAACGAGGTGGATGATATTACCGGCGAGATCGTGTTCGCCGGACGAAATCCAGATTTTCTGCCCGGAAATCTTGTAACTGCCATCACCGTTCGGCACGGCTTTTGTGCGCAACATGCCAAGATCGGTCCCGCAATGCGGCTCGGTCAGATTCATGGTCCCGGTCCACTCGCCGGAAATCATTTTCGGCAGATACATCTGCTTCTGCTCTTCCGAGCCACCGGCCAGAAGCGCGCGCACCGCGCCGCCGGTCAGGCCCGGATACATGCCGAACGCCATATTGGCCGAAGATGTCAGTTCACCTGTCGCCAGTCCCAGAATTTGCGGCAGGCCCTGCCCGCCATATTCAACCGGTTGCGACAGACCCATCCAGCCGGCTTCGGCAAATTGCTTGTAAGCATCCTTGAAGCCGGTCGGCGTCGTCACCGAACCATCCTCATGGCGTACACAGCCTTCAGTGTCACCGACACGATTGAGCGGAGCCAGCACCTGCTCGGACACCTTGGCGGCTTCCTCCAGAATGGCGTCCATTGTATCCGCATCTGCATCGGCAAAGCCGGGCAGATTGCCATATTTGGAGACGTTCAGAACATCGTTCAGAACAAAGCGATAGTCGCGAGTCGGGGCGGTATAAACGGGCATCAGGCCTCTCCCTTGAAATTCAGGACGTTGTGTCGTGCGATCCGGGTTCGGGCGATGCGCCCGTCCAGACATTCATGCGAGCTGCAGCGAGTGCTTCGAAAGCCCGCGCGCGGTGTTTGATTTCTTCGGATGGTTCGCGTTTTGCCAGGCGATCTTCCAACCAGGTGCGGCCGGCTTCAAGCTCAGTGATAGCGGCATCAATATCTTCGCGCTGATGGTTCAGTGCATCGATGCGTTCGTGAAACCGCTCCAGCATGTCCACCAGCGCAGACGGGTTCTGATTGGTAATCGCTTCCATATCCAGCATTTCGCCAATTTCATCGAGCGAAAAGCCGACGCGTTTACCGCGCAGAATCAAAACCAGCCGTGCGCGATCCGCAATGGAATAGACGCGGGAAGCACCTTTGCGTCCCGGACTGAGCAGGCCTTTTTGTTCATAGAACCGCAGCGTGCGCGCCGTTACATCGAATTCGGCGGCCAGATCGCGGATGGAAAAACTGGTTTTGGTCAGAGTGGTTGTGGGCATGACGTGAATATGACTCACCTTTACGCGAACGTCAACGTAAACTTTACAGCTCTTTCTAACCGTTTGAGACTGTTGACCCAATCGCCAGACCGGGCTTGTGTCTCCCGATCAGCAGAAAAGACGCCCCGCACATGAAACGCCTCCTTGTCTCGGTTTTCGCCCTTTCCCTCGCTGCCCCCGCATGGGCACAAGATGTTGACCCCGATGATGCTGTAGCGGAACAGCAAGATGTCGCCCCATCGTCGGATAACACCAACGCTGATGATGGCCCGTCGGAAGACGAAATTGGCGCGTTGCTGGATCTCCTGGATGCTTCGGAAACCGACGATGACGTCCCGTCCGACACAGACTTGGAAAGCCTTTTGCGGCTGGATGATGCGGATGATCCGGAAGCGGAGGACAGCGAATCCGGAACCATAGACGACGACAGTAACGACACGGCAGACGCTGAGGCCGGAACCGACCCCGAGGCGGACGTTGTTGCAGACGATACAGACGCCGCAACTGACACCGCAGAAATTGCCGATGAAGTGGGCAGCGTCCCAGACGACGTGAATTCCACCGACGAAATAGAGCCTGCCGAGACCGACCCGGTTGACGAACCTACCAATGCCGCGGCCGAATCCGATGCTGATGGCACTGATGAAAGCGGTGAGGATGACAACGCGACCGATGATGCTGGTGAGCCTGGCGTTACAGAAGAAAATCACGATGCCAGTGATGCCGAACCGGTAGATGACCCATCCGACACGGCAGAAACAGACATCGCCGCGGATGGCAATGACGAGAACGACACGAATAACGACGTCACAGTTGACGCCGATAACGTCGAGGCTGGCCTCGGTGCTGAACTGACGCCGGGCGCATCCTTCCTCACCAGCGATGAATATATCGCTCTGCGCGCGGAAAGCCTCGGCGAGCAACTGGAGCTGGTCTGGAGCATCCGTCGCGAAGACTCCAATGGTGAGCCGATCGGCGAAACTTCGACCCGTACCCTGTATATGGCACCCGATTTTGTACGCGACGAGACCGACAGTGCGATCTCGATTTTCGATTTCCTGACAGACCGGCATCTGGAGATCGATTCCGAGGCAGAAACGCTCCTCAATACCGGCTTTGCGGGTGAAGTTCGTCGTCGTCTGGACACCTATTTGCGTCTGTCACAAGGCGGTCGCCTTCAGGATATTCCGATCAGCGCCGACAGCTCGTTTGACCGTTTCTGGCTGGAAGCCGCAATGGGCATTCGCCGCGAACCTGTATCCCTTACCCACACCCTGACTGACGGCGAATTATCGGTCGAACGGCGCGGCGGGCTGGTTCTCATGACCGCTACTTTCAACATCGACGCTGTTGACGCCACCGAAGACGCTTCTGAAGTTGACGACGAATCCGATCCGGCTACGGCGGAAAGCGAAGAAGACGCATTGCGACGCGCCGCCACTCCGATCGATCTGTCATCAGATGAATCGGTCGTCTTCGATCCTTCCCAGGCGGCCTTGCCGATCAATCTCAATCTCGGGGCAGCGCGGATCAATTATCCGGACTCGCTGCCCGCCGAACAAGCGCAGGCCGAGCTTTTCCGCCGCTGGATGCGGCACGCCCTGCCCATCCACCCGGACGTCCTGAGCGCGCTGGAAGGCGCACCACATATCCCGACGGCGTTTTCCTATTACATTATCAGCCCGGAAAGCCCGACCGGTCGCCGTGAAATCTGGACGCTCGAATCCATCGAAACAATTGAATCCGGCCTTCGCCTGGAGGCGGGTCTAAGCCCGCAATATTCCGGCCCGGACTGGATTGGCGACAGTGTCGTCCCTGCAGCTATCGCCGTACGCGACGCAGAAACGACCTTCGATATCGACGCCATGCTGCAAGAAATCGAGCAGCGACGCGACGCCGACGACAATATTGGCGCCTATCTGGTCAGCTTGCAGGAACAGCATCATTTTGGCCCCTGCCCGACCCTGGCCGAAGCTGAATTGCGCGCGGTCTGCAGCGCCACCAGCAGTGTGGTGGCATCAGGTCTCGGTGATTCCGGCTT
>BQJI01000051.1 GCA_021604625.1 Hyphobacterium sp.
GCCAGATTCTTGATCAGATCATGGTCGCCAACCTGAACGATGACGATCAATCCTGGTATATGAGCGCCAACGGTGAATATGAGCGTGTCGATATTGGCGATCAATCAGCGCCATTCGGCGCCCACCGCTATTTCATGACCAATCCAAGCCTGTCGGGCCGGGGACAGGCACTGAAAAATGATCAGCCGCTCACCCTGCCATATTCCGGGCCACGTCTTTGAGTGCGCAGGATCAGGCGCTGACGGGTGAGAACGCCGTTGAACATGACCTGGCGGTTATTGATATCGGCTCCAATTCGGTCCGTCTGGTGCATTTCCGCATGGAGGGCCGCGCGCTGTGGCCGGTTTTTAACGAGAAGACCAGCGCCGGTCTGGGCCGTGGTCTGGGAACCACCGGAAAACTCAACGCGGAAGGCGTGAAGAGCGCTTTGCGAACCCTGCGCCGGTTCAGTATATTGCTGGATGCAAAAGGCGTCAGTGAACGCATTGCCTTTGCCACGGCGGCGGTCCGCGATGCAACCGACGGGCCCGACTTCATCAAACGGGCGCGTGAGGAAGCCGGGATAGACATTGACGTTCTGTCCGGGCCTGGCGAAGCCCGAATGGCGGCGATGGGCGTGCTCGCAGGGGCACCCAATGCGACAGGTGCGACAGCAGATCTCGGCGGGTCGAGCCTTGAAATCATTCCGGTCGCGCGGTGTGAGGCCGGTGACGGAATCTCCATGCCTTTGGGCCCGTTGGCGGCGCCTGAAAACCTGATGAGTGATCGCAAGGCGGCAAAGGCCTATATTGATGCCGCACTCGCCTCTGCCGCGCCGGTGCTTAAAAATTGTGGCGACACCCTGTATGCGGTGGGCGGTTCCTGGAGGGCGCTGGCGCATCTGGCCATTGCAGAAGCAAATTATCCGCTACGTGTGATCCACCAATTTCAGCTGAGCCGCCGGGCGGCCAAGGAAATTGCGGACCTCGCCTCACGGCTCAGCGTCGTGTCATTGACCGGAATTCCTGGCATTTCGGCGCGTCGCGCTGCGATGTTGCCCTATGCAGGATTGCTGCTCAAACGATTGATGCGAAAGGGCAAATTCAACCGCGTCGTATTCTCGGCATTCGGGGTTCGCGAAGGGGCGGTGTTCGATAGCCTGCCCGAAGAAGTGCGCAAGCTGGACCCGTTGCTTGCCGGCGCAGAAGCCCTGGCGCGGCCTGCATCTCCGAGTCCGAATTTTGGTCGCGCCATGGCCGCCTGGCTGGAGCCGGTATTTGGCGATCGGGAAACCGTATTTGGAAATCGCAGCCCGGTGATCCGCGCGAGCGCCGCGCGCCTTTGCGATGTTGGCGCGCGACATCACCCCGATCACCGTGCTGCATTGGCGCAGGAATATGCGTTATTTGCACCTTTCGCCGGGATTGCGCATGCAGAACGCGCCTTTTTGGGGCTGACCCTGCATCATAGATATACTGGCAAGGGGCAGCCGGAGGATATGCGTGTGTTTGAACATTTGCTGGACGAAGAAAGCCGCGCCTGGGCATTCGCCTACGGTCTGGGCCTTCGTTTTGGCGCAGCGCTTTCTGGTCGTTCGGAAGCTTTGCTTGGCCGTTTCACGCTTTCAATTGATGCTGGTCAATTGATCCTGTGTGCGCCTGAATCCGATACCGACCTTGTAGTCGAGCGCGCGCGATACCGGTTTGAGCAACTGGCAGAAGCGCTCGATCTGGAGCCGGTTTTGAAAAGCGTCTAGAGCGCTTTCGCCGTCACCTTGCCGTTTTCCAGCACCAGTCCGATCTTGCCGCCCTTCAGGGCCAGTGCCGTTTCACCGAAGACTTCACGCCGCCAGCCGCGCAAGGCCGCAACATCGGCCGTGTCGCTGGTCGCAATGGCTTCAAGGTCTGGCACGGTCGCGATCAGGCGCGCCGCAACATCGGCCTCTTCGGCAACCAGTTTCAACAGGACTTTCAGGAGTTCGACCGTCGCGCTGGCGCCCTCGGGGCGTCGCGCTGGCGGCGGGACGTGCGGCGCATAGGCTTTTGGGTCGGCCAGCGCTGGTTTCAGCTTTTCAATCAGACGCTCGGCGGGTTTTGACCGCTCGAACCCGCGTGGCAAAGCGCGCATGCCTGCCAGATCATCCGGCTTTTCCGGCGCGGCGTGGGCGATTTCATACAAGCCTTCATCCTTGACGATACGCTGCCGGGGAATGTCGCGGGTCTGCGCTTCTTCCTCGCGCCAGGCCGCAGCAGCTTTCAGGGCCGCCAGCCATTTCGGGCTGTTCTTGCGCACTTTCAGCCGTTCCCAGGCGCGGTCCGGATGTTGTTCATAGGTGGCGGGATTGGTGAGGATCGCCATTTCCTCGGCTACCCAGCTGATCCGCTCGGCTTTTTCCAGCCGGGCGCGCAAAATCGGATACATGTCGCGTAAATGCGTCACATCGGCGAGCGCATAGCCGGACTGCGCGGCCGTCAGCGGACGTCTCGACCAGTCGGTAAAGCGCGAGCCCTTGTCGATCGGGTGTTTCAGCACCGCCATGACCAGCTTGTCATAGGCGATGCTATCGCCCAGTCCGAGCGCCATGGCCGCCACCTGGCTATCGAAAATCGGGGCCGGTATCAGCCCGTCGGCCATGTGGTAGAAAATTTCGAGATCCTGACGCGGTGCGTGGAAGACCTTCATGATGCGTTCGTCGGCGAGGACATCATAGAAGGGTTCCAGATCAATCCCGTCGGCCAGCGGATCGATCAGCACTTCGGTCTCACCGCCCGCAGCCTGGATCAGGCAGAGCTGCGGCCAGAACGTGCTTTCGCGTATGAATTCGGTGTCGACCGAAACGAAGTCACATTGCACCAGCGCATCGCACGCGGTCTCAAGCTCTTGTGTCGTTGTAATCAGTTTCATCGAGACCGCGTTTAAACGCCTTCGGCTAACTTGGCGAGGGGGAGTTGCCGCGCAATTTCATCATCCGGATGAAGGCGACGACGGCAACGATCAGACTGACGCCCGCGAGATAGAGGAAAGCCGATTGCAACGGCAGTCCCAGCAGGGCCAGGCCGGCCAGCGTGAACTGACCCAGCGTTGCCGTTGCAGCGTTGATCAGGCCCCCGGCCGCAAGCAGCCGCCCCCGTTTGTCTGCCGGTGCGCGTCGCTGTGCCATGGCTTGCAAAGGCACGACAAACAGCCCGGCTGAAACGGCCGCCAGCAGCAGATCGATCAGTAATCGCCGGTTGGACGGATCGGAGACAAAGTCCACGCCGGGGATCAGTTCAGCGCCAGCTGGAACCGGTGGAAGATTCCAGGTGATGAGGGCCACATCCAGATTGAAAAATATCAGTCCGATGGCTCCGGCGACAGAGAAGGGCAGGGCATCGCCTTTTCCGGCCAGCGCTCCACATAGAATGGCACCGATGGCCGCGCCTATCGTGAACAGCGCACTGAACAAGAGGACAGCGGTTTCGTCGGTGCCAAGCACGGATCGGGCGAAATTGGGAATGAGCGTCACGACAGAGGCCGCCAGCATCCAGAACCATGCCGCGCCGAGCAGCGGGCGGAGCACATCAAGATGGTTAAGCGTTGATCGCAGGACGCGAACGATTTCCCAGAGAAAGTTGGGCGAAAGCGGCATGTCCGGATTGCTGGCCGGGGCGGGCGGCAATTGGCGAATCGAAATCCAGCCAATAATCGCCATGACCACCAGACCACCGCCAACGATTTGCGGGCCAAACTCGCGGGTGATCAACACGGTGCCAAAGCCGATTCCGATCAGGACAGATATGTTCAGCATGCCTGAAATCATGGCATTGCCGGGGACCAGCTCGTGCGGTTCCAGAAGGGTCGGCAAGGCGGAGTTTTTCGCCGGTGCAAAAAACGCCGACTGCACGCCCATGAAAAACAGGGTGATGAGGAGCAGGAGCGGCTCGCGCAGGATGAACCCAGCTGCCGCAATCAACATCAGCCAGATTTCGGCAAACTTCGTGAAGCGCATGATCCGCGTTCGGTCAAACTTGTCCGCCACACGGCCGGCAAAAGCCGAGAACAGGAAAATCGGCAAGGTGAATGCCGAGGCCGCAATCGGCACCAGCAGGTCAGCATCCAGACCAAACAGGCTGACACTCTGGAAAGTGACGATTGTCACAAGCGCATAGCGAAAGAAATTATCGTTGAAGGCCCCGAGTGACTGGGCGACGAGCATGGGCCAGTAACGGCGTTGCCCGATCAGGTTGACGGCGATCCTGGCGCTCATGACTGAGCCTCCTCTTCGAGCTGGCGCGAGCGCGCTTCGACACTGGTTTCCAGCGTGGCCATGAAGCTCGTCGCGTCAAGTTTTTGCGAGATAGGGTCGAGAAATTCGATAATTGCGGTCCCGGGTTTCTTTTCCCAGGCCTGCTGGGCCCAGAAGCAACCGAGATTTGTCGCCACCGGCACAACCGGCCGGTCGAGGTTTGTGGCGAGCAGGTAAACACCTTTGCGGTACGGCTTGCCGGTCCCCACCGGCGTCAAATGGCCTTCCGGATAGATCAGGATCGGGCGGGCTTCGCGTTTCGAGCGATCAATGCCGGAATTGAGCGCGTTGATGGCTTTTCGTCCGCCCTGATTATTGACGACGATCGCACCGGCGCGTTTCAGAACCCATCCGATCAGCGGGAATTTGAGCATGTGATCACCGACCACAAAATTCACATTACCGGTCTTGGCCACCAGCACGATGCCATCGCCCCAGGACTGGTGTTTGGCGGCAATGATCACCGACTTGTTTTTCGGTGGCGCGCCGCGCACCTCCACCTTTATGCCGCAGATGATCCGCATCATCAGAACCGTCAGGCGGCAATAGGAGCGGACACCGTGCATCAGGAAAAACTTGCCCGGAATGAGGGCGAGGAGGGCGCAGATCACGCCGTACACTCCTGACATCGTCCAGTAGAGAATATTGAAAATCGTCGAGCGCATGGGAAATCTCCTTATGCGGTCTTGAGGACAGCCATGACGCCATCGGTGAAGGTTTCGATCAGATCGGTGAGGGGCGTCGTGATCCGGCCATAGAGGCGGTATTCTGCCGCCTGCAGGACAACGCCCATCGCCATGGCGGATTTGAGTTCTGCATCAGCGCGCGGAATTTCGCCCGTCGCCATGGCGGCACTGATGCGCCGGGCCATCAATGAGGACGGATCCGCACCGCCATCACCAGCGCGCGCCAGAACAGTATTGCGGGCCGTCAGATGATAGGCGAAGGCCGCCGGGTCGGCTTCTGCCAGCTCGCAATAGGCTGTGACAACGGCGCGAACAGTGGCTTCGAGCCCATCCTGCGGTGAAACATTGTCTTGCAGCATAGAAAGGAGGTTGGCGTGGATCGCCTGAAACAGCGTGTGGGCCAGTGATTCCTTGCTGTCGAAATGGCGATACATTGCCCCGTCCGAGATATTGCACGCCCTCGCGATTTCCTTGATCGACACGCCGTCCACACCCTGTGCTGCGAACAGTTTCAGGGCGGCGCGTTCAATCCGTGCCTTGGTCGAGCCCGGCTTGCCGGTAATTCCGGTGCCGATAGGGCCGCGGTCCAGCAGGGTCTTGTCGAGAAAAGTTTCCATCGTGAACTCCAGAAAGCGTGTGTGATCGTTCATTCACATTCTGGATAATCGCATTTGAATTCATTTGCAAGTGAATAATCACTTACTCTATATGTGGGTATCACGCTGAATTCTGAATCGTGGTCGGATTCAGGAAACGATGGGAGGTCTGTCGGGCAGATCATTTTCGGAACTATGCAAGTCCGATTACAATATCTGTATATATTTCAATGTTCAGGCTGATATGAAAGAAATTGACTATTGTGAAGGACCTCGTGCATCGTCACGCGTGTCGGACATGTCAGCCGATAAATTTCGCACGCTTCGGGAGCCACGAATGTTTTCAAGTCAGATAGTCCGATCGACCCTGCTTTCGGTAGCGGCATTTGCCGGAATTTCGACGACAGCTCCGGTCGCTGCGCAGGAGATTACGGTAACGCCTCCGGCGGAGGTCGCGGCCTTGATGGCGGCCTGCACGCCAATCGACTCCCAAGGACCGACCATAGCGGAATATATGATTGAACGTGGATGGGTGCCGGTCGCGTCCGAGGATCAGAGCGCGAGCATTCCCGCTTTCAGCGCCGCGCTCTTCTGGTCATTCATGCCGGATATTCCGCCGGACGCCCGCGAGGCCAATTTTGATCGGCTGATCGCCGGGGTGACCGGTGCGGTCGATTCCGAAACCTCAAGCTTCCTCTCCTATAATGATGAGTACGTTCTGCTTTTGTGGAATGGAGACAGCCTGTCATGCATCTGGGCCGGCCCACAATCCGACGCCATTGATACGCTGGCTGTACAGCTCGGCGGATTCCCGGACAGTGACGGCGTCGCAACCGCTGGAATGCGCCAACGTGTCGAAGCCGGCGGTCGTGAGTGGGCGCGGGGCATGGCCGTCGGGCGGACGCCTGCCGAGGATTTGCCGAGATCCGTTGCCGGAAGCGGGATGACCGATTCGGCAAGACTGGATCGATCACCGATTTGATAAAGCGACTGTCATCTTTCACCTGGGCAATGCCAAACTGTGAGACTTTGCCGTTAGGCCGCTTTGCCCATCGATAGCATCGTGACTTTGCGAACCGTATCCATCAGGCGTTCAAACGCCAATTGGGTGTCAGGTTTGACAATGGCGCAACTGACGAACGGAAATTTCCGCGCCTCGACAACATTGTCGGCATCCCCGGACAGAATGATCGTTGGAATAACGCGCTCGCTGGGCCGTATCGCCATGTGTTCAAGCAGCCACAAACCATCACCATTGGCCATGTTGATATCCAGCAGAACGCAACTGACCTGCGGCGCATCGACATAGGGACCGGTCCGGTTGAGAAATTGCAGAGCATCCTGGCCGCCGGAGACCCGAACAAAATTCACGCTTGCTCCCATCGCCTGAAAAGCGCGCTGCGTCAGATAGGCGTCGCCGTCATCGTCTTCGACGTGTAACACCGTGATTTTACGTTCGATATCCACCAATCCGTTCAAGGCTGTCTCCTGAATATTATGTTCGTTTTAACCGAATCCCAGAAAGCAGTGTTCAGGAGATTCTATCGATGTCTGAGACAGACCTAGCAGCCAAAACTTTATCGATCCTTCATGTGGAGGATGATTTTGCAGACGCCCTGCTGGTGGAAACGGCCATCGGCAAATCAGGCCTCGAAATCGCTTCGCTTGTGCATGTTGACCGGTTCGGTGAATCCCTGCGCCATTTGCGGAATAATCCGGTCGACCTGATCCTGCTGGATGTAAATTTGCCCGATTCCGCAGTTCTCAGATTTGATGTTCTGGCTTTGCGCAGATGCAGTGCTGCGCCCATCGTGTTTGTCACCGACATGCCGCCAGATGCGATTGCCGACACGCTGCATGAAAATCCGTCCTTGCGCTTTCTTGGCAAATCGGAATTCACGCCCGCCAATTTTACTGCACTTGTGCAGGAATTATTTGGTGTGAATGACAATCAACAAGCGCCATCGGAAGACAATCACCTGCATCGTTTCAAGGGCGTATTGAACGCCATGCAGGATGCCGTGTTCGTGATGGATGCCGAAGGCGAGATTTATTGGGCGAATGACCGGGCCGAGGCGCTTATTCCCCACAACCCGCTGGCTTCGCTGACCGACATTTTTCTGCACGGACGCACGGCGCCGTCACGGGTGAAAGCGGTTATCCGCAGCGATGTGGATCAGGTTTTCGAAGTATCGGTCAATCCGTTGATGGATCGCGCCGTTCAGGAAGAATTATATGTCGCGGTGTTTCGCGAAAAACTCGACTAGCCAGAGGCATCAGGTCGGTTGCGGAAACACCACGTTGAAACTGGCCCCTTCGCCCGGTCGCCCATCGGCAGAAATCCGGCCATCGTGCAAATGCATGACGCGTTCACAAAGGGCAAGGCCCAGCCCTGTTCCAGGATAGACTTCCTTGCGGTGCAGGCGGTTGAACAGTTTGAAAATGTCGTTCGCGTGCGAATTGTCAAACCCGATACCGTTATCGCTGACAGAAAGGCTTTGGCCCTCCGCGTCATTCTCGACGTGAATTTTCACAGAAAGCGGGCGCTCGGAATGGCGATATTTGATCGAATTACCGATCAGATTGAACAATAATCGGCGCAGCAGTTCAGGATCAGCCTGAATGGTGGCTTTGCCGTCAATCTCCAGCGATGCACCGTCAGCGTCCAGTGACGCGGAAAAGTCCGCCCAGACCTCGCGGGCGATGGCGGCCACATCACAGGTCTGGATGTTCACAGCAGCGCGTCCGGCACGGGAATATTCGAGCAGTCCGGAAATCTGCTTGCGCATCCGATCGGCCGCATCCATCAGGAAATTCAGATAGACTTCGCCGTTTCCTTTAAGCGTTTCACCGTGGTCAATCAGCAGAAGTTCCGAAAATTGCTGAATTTTTCGTAAGGGTTCCTGCAAATCATGCGAGGCGATGTAGGCGAAGCGCTCCAATTCCGTATTGGCTTCCGACAGGTTTTCTTCGGCCACTCTCCGGTCATGAATATCCTGTATGGAGCCGACCATGCGCACGGGCTTGCCGTCATCATCATAGGCGGCCTGACCAGTACCGAGAAACCAGCGATACCCCTTGGTCTTGTGCTTGAGCCGGTATTCGACCTCGAACGGCTTGCGCTCGGTGAAATGGGCATCAACAGCCGCGAAGGCGGCGGGCCGGTCATCGGGGTGCAGCAGATCGCCAAAGGCATTCAGGCTGGCAGGTAATTCATCCCGATCATATCCGATCAGACGATAGAATTGATCTGACCAGACTTCTGTTTCGCTTTCGATATCCACCCAGTCCCAAATGCCGACCGAGGCACCGTCTGCGGCGAGTCTGAAACGCTCTTCGCTTTCCCGAACCCGGTTTTCAGCTTCGATCAGCGACGTGATATCTGTGGACACAACCAGCAACTGATCGAATTTTCCGTCCTGCCCAAGCGGAATTTTATCTGTTGTCACCCAGCCGGTTTCGCCTTCATTGGGAGTGTAACTCTCGACCATTCCGCGAATGGGTGCGCCCGAATTTATGACGGCGAGGTCGTCATCATGGTATTTTTTCGCCATCTCGCCGAACAGGTCATACGTATTCTGACCTTCAAAATCAGCAACGCTCCCGCCCATGGATTCCGCCGCGCGTTTATTCAGACGCAGTATCCTGTTTTCCGCGTCCTTCAGCCAGATTTTTGCCGGCACCGTATCGAAAATTGTTTGATTCTGAATCTGGGTGCGTCTCGATGATGAGATGTCTTCCGTCCAACCAACAATACGCCGACCAGTGCCGCGCTGATCGCGTTCCAGCTTGCCGCGCGACCTCACCCACATGACCGATCCGTCCTTGCGCCGGGCGCTATGCTCGATCAGATACGGATCATCAGTTTCTGAGTGGCGCTGAAGCGTCGTATCCACAAGTTCGCGGTCTGCGGAAGGGATGGCATTGATGAAATCGCGATAGGCGACGCGAATTTCTTCTCCGCCGAAGCCAAGCATGTTGGAAAATTTTCGCGACACCAGAATTTGCTGCGCGGATATATCGTATTCCCAGATACCGACACCGGATTCGACCAGTAAATCCAGGCGCGACTTGGCAGCACGCAAGGCCTGAGCCTGCTCGTATTCTGCGGTGGTATCGCGAAACACGCCGTGAATGCGTTGCGGCGAGCCATCCGCGTCGGTTTCGACCTCGCCCTTCGAATAAATCCGGCGTTCGGTGCCATCATCACGAATGATCCGGGCGGCGTTGAATTCGAATGGAAGCCCGGTTTTGGAAGCATCATCAACGGCGCTTTGCACCATTTCGACATCGTCCGGGTGATAATAGCGAATGGCATCTGTCAGCGCTGGCGGGCCAAGCGATTCGTCGCGACCGTGTATTTCGAAGACTTCGCGCGACCAGAAGACGCGTTCTGCGGCGATATCCACTTGCCAGAAACCGACTTTCGCGAACTTTTCCGTCAGCCGCAAAACACGCTGCGGATTGTCGATCATTTCAGGCATGTCAGGCGGATTTTACCGTGCGGGCTGTATGCAGCCAGAAGGCCTGGATGTTGGTTATGGTTTTCTGGAAATTTTTCAGATCAGCCGGCTTCTGGACATAGGCATTGGCACAATTGCGATAGGCGCGCTCTATGTCGGATTGCGATGATGAAGTTGAGAAAATCACCACTGGAACCGTCTGCAATCCCTCTGTTTTCCGAATTGATTCCAGCGTTTTATGGCCATCAATACCGGGCATGTTGAGATCGAGCAGAATAAGGTCCGGGCGGTGGCTATCCTCTTCGAGCAAAGTCAACGCATCGGCACCGTCAAAGGCCCGGACAATCTCCAGCCGGTTGTCATTCGAATGCAGGCAGGATTCCGTCAGCATCACATCGCCGTCATCATCATCCACGATCAAAACTTTCATGCTCAACTCCTGGAAACGGCGAAATACGAAAACGCTGGATTATCCATCGCCGCAGAATTGCGACAATCAGACTCCACAAGGCGTCACAAGTCTTTAACGAGTGTTAAAAGCACTCAGATTCTTGACAACAGACAGGCTTCTCCGCCATGTCGCGCCGATCAAATTCACGCGCTTTCCGGAACGGATTTACGCCATGCATGCTTATCGCTCGCACACCTGTGCCCAGCTTCGCGCCAGCGATGTTGACACCAATGCCCGAATTTCGGGATGGATTCATCGCAAACGCGATCATGGCGGCCTGCTATTCGTTGATTTGCGCGACCATTACGGCTTGACCCAATGCGTGCTTGAACCGGAAAGCGAGCATTTCGCAACGCTGGAGCGCGCACGCGTTGAAAGCGTGGTCACCATTACCGGGAAAGTCGTGGCGCGGTCTGCGGATGCCATCAATCCGAATCTGCCCACGGGCGAGATCGAATTGCGCGTTCAGGATCTGATCGTGCAATCCGCTGCAGAAGAATTGCCCATGCCGGTCTTTGGCGAGCCGGAATGGGCCGAAGAGGTCCGGCTCAAATATCGTTTTCTCGATCTACGCCGTGAAACGCTGCACGCCAATATAATGAGCCGGGTTTCGATCATTCGGGCCATGCGCGACAAGATGGCTGCGGCCGGCTTCTTTGAATTTGCGACGCCGATTCTGACGGCATCCTCGCCAGAAGGCGCGCGTGATTTCCTCGTGCCCAGCCGTATCCATCCCGGCGAATTCTACGCGCTGCCGCAAGCCCCCCAGCAATACAAGCAATTGCTGATGGTGTCCGGTTTCGATCGGTATTTCCAGATTGCGCCTTGCTTCCGGGATGAAGATCCGCGGGCGGATCGTCTGCCGGGCGAATTCTACCAGCTTGATGTGGAAATGAGCTTTGTCGAGGAAGAAGACGTCTACACCTCCATGGAGCCGATTATCCGTTCGGTGTTCGAGGATTTCGCTGAGGGCAAGCCGGTAACGGCAGATTTTCCGCGCATTCCCTATGACGTCGCCATGTCCAAATATGGCAGCGACAAGCCGGATTTGCGCAACCCGATCGAGATGCAGAATGTCACCGAACATTTTGCAGGTTCGGGCTTCAAGATTTTCGCGGGCATGATTGAAAAGAACCCCAAGGTCGAGGTCTGGGCGATCCCGGCGCCGACCGGCGGCAGTCGTGCGTTTTGCGATCGCATGAATTCATGGGCGCAAAAAGAGGGCCAGCCGGGGCTGGGCTATATTTTCTTCCGTGACGGCGAGGGCGCCGGCCCGGTGGCCAAGAATATCGGCGAGGATCGCACCACTGCCATCCGCAGTCAGCTTGGCCTTGATGATGGCGATGCGGTTTTCTTCGTCGCCGGTGTGCCAAAGGATTTTGTCAGTTTTGCAGGCAAGGCCCGTGACCGGGTTGGGTCAGAATTGAACCTGACCGATGAGAACCGCTTTGCGCTGGCGTGGATTGTCGATTTCCCGATGTATGAATGGGATGAGGAGAACAAGAAGATTGATTTCTCCCACAACCCGTTCTCCATGCCAAAAGGCGGCATGGCGGCGCTGGAAGCCGCAGAAAAAGACGGCACGGATGCCTTGCTTGCCCTGAAAGCCCAGCAATATGATCTGGTCTGCAATGGTTTCGAGATCGCATCCGGCTCCATCCGGAATCATATCCCCGAGACCATGATCAAGGCATTTGGCATCACCGGGCTTGGGCCGGATGTGGTCAAGGAACGCTTTGGCGCGCTTTACCGGGCGTTTAAATATGGCGCGCCGCCGCACGGCGGTATGGCCGCCGGCGTTGATCGAATCGTCATGTTGCTGGTGGGTGCGAAAAACCTGCGGGAAGTGTGTG
>BQJI01000052.1 GCA_021604625.1 Hyphobacterium sp.
GCGCCGCCTATGGCCGCCTCTCCACATTATTGTCCAACGGCAAGATGGGAGAGACGAAGAAGGGCGATTGCCACATCACTCTGGCGGATGTGACAGCCCACGCCGGCGGGCAGATTTTCATCGTCGTGCCACCGCTCCATGTGGACAGGGACTTTGAAGCCCGCCTGACCGAGCTGGCGACATTATGGCCGGGCCGGTGCTATCTCGCGGTCAGCTTTCGTCATGGCGGACGCAATCGCGAACACATTTCCCGCCTGATGGCACTGGGCGACCGGACAGGTGTACCCGGCGTCGCGACCAATGATGTCCTCTATCACATTCCGCATCGCCGCCCCCTGCAGGACGTGCTCACCTGCATCCGCGAAGGCGTCACCATTGAAACCGCCGGCTTTCGTCTGCACGCCAATGCCGAACGCCATATCAAACACCCGGAGGAGATGGCGCGGCTTTTTGCCGGCCATGACGCCGCCCTTCACCGCACAATGGAGATTGCGGATCACTGCCAGTTCTCGCTTGATGAACTGGCCTATCACTACCCGGATGAACCGGTTCCCCCAGGCACCACCCCGCAAAGGCATCTGGAGCATCTGACACGCGAAGGCGCAAAAGAACGCTATCCGAGCGGTGTGCCGCAACGTGTGTCGACCGCAATCGCCAAAGAACTCACCCTGATCGAGGAGCTGGACTACGCGACCTATTTTCTGACCGTGCACGATATCGTCGCCTGGGCGCGAGCGCAGAACATTCTCTGCCAGGGACGCGGCTCCGCAGCAAATTCCGCCGTCTGTTTCTGCCTTGGCATCACCAGTGTCGATCCGGACCAGTCCAGCCTTCTATTCGAGCGTTTCATGTCGAAGGAGCGCCGCGAACCGCCCGATATTGATGTTGATTTCGAGCATGAGCGCCGCGAGGAGGTTATCCAGTATGTCTACCAGCGCTATGGGCGGCATCGCGCGGCCCTGACCGCAACCGTGATTTCCTATCGCCCGCGCTCGGCAGTGCGCGAAGTGACCAAGGCGCTCGGCCTGTCGGAAGATATCGGGGCCGCAATGGCCGGCACGGTCTGGGGCAGTTGGGGACGGGACGTGTCGGACGAACGGATCGCTGAATCCGGCCTCGACCCTGCCAATCCGGTGATCCGCCGGGCGATAAGACTGACAACCGAGCTGATCGGTTTCCCGCGCCACCTTTCCCAGCATGTCGGTGGTTTCGTCCTGACCCAGGGGCCATTGATCGAAACCGTTCCCATCGGCAATGCCGCGATGAAAGACCGTACCTTCATCGAATGGGACAAGGACGACATTGACGCGCTCGGCATCATGAAGGTCGATGTTCTGGCACTGGGCATGCTGACCTGCATCCGAAAAGGGTTCGACCTGATCGCCCTGCATGGCGGGCCACAATACGACCTTGCCGGCATACCCTCGGAAGACCCGGAGACCTACGACATGCTGTGCCGGGCCGATTCTGTCGGTGTCTTTCAGGTCGAAAGCCGGGCGCAGATGAATATGTTGCCACGGCTCAAACCCCGCAGCTTTTATGATCTGGTGATCGAGGTGGCGATTGTCCGCCCCGGCCCGATTCAGGGCGATATGGTTCATCCCTATCTGCGTCGACGGAACGGGCTGGAGCCGGTCGTATTTCCGTCACCATCACCTGAGCACGGCCCGCTGGACGAGCTGGAACAGATATTGGGGCGAACCAGAGGCGTGCCATTGTTTCAGGAACAGGCCATGCAAATCGCCATTGATGCAGCCAAATTCACGCCCGACGAAGCCAATGGTTTGCGCCGCGCCATGGCGACTTTTCGCAAGGTAGGTACCATCCAGCATTATGAAGAGAAGATGGTGAATGGCATGGTCGAGCGGGGCTATGATCCCGACTTTGCCCGGCGCTGCTTTGATCAGGTGAAAGGGTTTGGCGAATACGGTTTCCCGGAAAGCCATGCCGCCAGCTTCGCGCTTCTGGTTTATGTGTCCTCCTGGATGAAATGCCACCGTCCGGACGCGTTTGCTGCCGCCATTCTCAACTCGCAACCCATGGGTTTTTACGCCCCCGCCCAACTGGTGCGCGATGCCCGCGACCATGAGGTCGAGGTGCGGGATGTGGACGTCAACCACTCCGATTGGGACTGCACACTGGAGCCTGCGCAGCGCGGCCCCTGGCCGTGTGCGGTCAGGCTGGGCATGCGACTTGTTGACGGTCTCGGCAAGGAGGAAGCCGAACGCCTGATGCAGGCCCGCGGCGAAGGCTTTGAAGACCCGGCTGCCCTGCGTCGCCGGGCCAGTCTGCGCCGCAGTCCGCTGGAAGCCCTGGCTGCCGCCGATGCCTTCCGGTCCGTCGGACTGGACCGGCGGCAGGCGCTATGGTCGGTCCGCGGGGAGAGCAAGGATCTGGCCTTGCCGCTCTTTTCCGCCGCCGATGAGAAGGAACAGGGGGCGGATCCCGAGGTGAGACTGCCTGACATGCCGCGTTCAGAGCATGTCTTGCAGGACTATCAGACCATCCGACTGTCCCTGAAAGATCATCCAATGCGCTTTTTGCGACAAGCCTATGGGCAGTTGGGGGTGAAGACGACGCAAGAGATCAACCATTTGCGCAATGGGGCGCGCGCCAGCCTTGCCGGTGTGGTTCTGGTGCGTCAGCGGCCCGGCTCGGCGAAAGGCGTCTGCTTTATCACCATTGAGGACGAGACCGGCGTCTCCAACCTCGTTGTCTGGCCGCGTGTCATGGAAACCTACCGCCCGGTTGTCATGGGCGCGCGACTGCTGCTGGTAAGAGGCCGGGTGCAATCGGCAGAAGGCGTCACCCATCTTGTCGCCGACGAATTGATCGACCGCACGAGCGATCTCACCCTGTTATCGGAAGATGCCAGCCGGGCACTCGATAATGCGCTCGCCCATGCCGATGAGGTTCGCCGCCCGATTGATGATCACCGCATACCGGCGGCGCGTCATCCGCGGCAGGTCCGCATCATCCCCAAAAGCCGCGATTTCCATTAGGCTTTCCGCATCCTTGGCAGATTGCCATAAGTCAGGGCGCGCCAGACCCATTCCAGCGGGCCGAAATTGAAAGCTTTGAGCCAGAAATAGCTGAAAATGATCTGGCCGGAAAAACCCGTGACCGCAATAAACATGGCAATCGTCACCGTGGCGTGACTCATCAGATCCAGCCCGGGCCCGATGCCGAACAGGGTGAATCCGATAATGAAGCTCTGCATCACATAATTGGTCAGTGCCATGCGCCCCACGGGCGCCAGCACACCAAAGATTTTCGCGCCCCACCCCGTCCGCAAGGCCAACACCAGACCGGAGGTATAACCCGCCGCGATCAACGGTGTGGCGACCATATGGGTCAGGCCGGAAAGCACATCACTCGCAAAGCTCTCGCCCGACAGCGCGGCAATACCCCCAAGCTGGTTGACGGCTTCCAGTGCCAGACCGAGCGGTAGCGCAATGAAGAAGACGCGTCTGAAACCGGGCAGAAAATCTCCGGCACGATGAAGCCATTGCTTTCGGCCCACCCACATGCCGAGCAAAAACCGTCCGAATGTGTAAAGCGCCCAGCCAACAAGCGGACCCTTGAAATAATCGAACCAGTTTATGGTCCAGAATTCCTGCACAAGCGCCCAGTAATCCCCCGAAGCCGACAGCGCCTGGCGGTGCAGGATGGCCACCTCGGACGAAATGGCATCCACCGCTTCGGCCTCATAGAAGCCGGCCAGGTCAAAAATGATGTCGAATACGAGTCGCCCGAGCACAGCCAGACCAATTCCCCAGAACAGGATCATCCGGTCGCTCGCTCTGCGCACCAGCAACAGCCCGAACCCCAGCACCGCATAGAGATGCAAAATGTCCCAGAACCAGATGAAAATCAGATGGATCAGACCGATCACAAACAGAACAAGAAGTCGACGGGCGTAAAGCCCGGCAAATTCTACGCCCCTTTCGCTCAAACGCGACATCTGAACGTAAAATCCAAGGCCGAAAAGAAAGGCAAAAAGCGTATTGGCCTTGTCATCGACAAACAGCCGCACGGCGAAATGCACCAGCCGATCCAGCGTGCGAAACGACGACGCCTCCAGCTGAGCCTCGGTGGTGACGTAATTCCACACGACCAGCCCGACAATATTCGCGATCAAAACCCCGAACAGGGCAAACCCGCGCAAAACATCAAGATCGGTGATGCGCTCGCTGGAACTCACAGGCGCCGCATTCTGAACGGTCATAAAACCTCTCACCCCGGGCAAAAACCCTGCGCCCGGCGGCAACGGCCAACGGTCATCCCGAGCCTGCCATGTTTTGATCTGCTATTTGGTTAAAGCTCGCGCGGATTCTCATACCAGCCCCGCGAAGGGTCCGGTCAGGCCTTGCGATGCCTGGCCTCCAATGCAATGCCTGCACCGGTTTGCAGACTCCGGTTTCGAACAAAACGTCCGTCCGGGCCCAGATGAATACCGCACTCCGTCTTGTCTGCCATTTGAGGCCAACGTCCTGACCGGGACGCGCCACCCTCGACAGCGGCCGCCGTACAGGGCGCGCAGCCGATAGACGCATACCCTTTTTCCTCCAGCGGGTGACGCGGCAAATCGTGGGCTTTGAAATAGGCGTTGATGTCGTCGCGCGTCCAGAATGCCAGCGGGTTGAGTTTGATACGGACGCCATCGCGTTCGATCAAAGGCAGGGCGGCCCGGGTCGCGCTCTGATAGCGTTTACGCCCGGAAATCCAGCAGGCATAGCGCTGGAGCACATCCTGAAGCGGGAATGTTTTCCGGATTGTACAGCAGGCATTCGGGTCGTCCGCATGCAATTGATCATGCGGATCTTCCTCGGCAATCAGGCTGGGCTCTGGCCGTACAATGATCAATTCAAGCCCAAGGCGTTCGGCCAGCGCGTCGCGGTATTCAAAGGTTTCTGCGAAATGATGCCCTGTATCCAGAAAGATGACCGGCAAGTCTGCGCGCAAGGCGTGGATATAGTGAAGCAAAGCCGCGCTCTCCGCCCCGAAGGACGAAACGATCACCGTGTTCCGGCATATCGGATCAGTCAACAGGCCCGCAATATTGATCGAGTCGAGACGGGGGAAAAAAAGGTCGCGTAGCCTGTCGAGCTCGGAATCCATGCCGCCAGCAGGCCAGGCGGGTATCGGATGTTTTCTGTCAGGCATTTGCGGACGGTTCCGATAGCAAGTCACTGGAATCGCTTGCAGAAGCAGCAAGGTCTGTGCTTTCCAGAATCTTGCCCGGATTGAGGATGTTGGTCGGATCCAGTGCACGCTTCAGGCGCGCCATCAGTGCGATTTCCACGGGATTGCGTGAAAGCGGCAGCCAGGCGCGTTTTTCCAGACCGATTCCGTGTTCGGCGGATACCGAGCCGTGGCGTTTTTCCAGTGGTCGATAGACGCACGATTGCACCGTTTCATGCGCATCAGCCTCCGCCCCGACAAATAAATGCAAATTGCCATCGCCAATATGACCAAATACGACCAGCCGGGCCTTGCCTCCGAAGGCTTCGCGCAATCCGCCTTCAACGACATCCAGATAGTCAGGCATTTCCCTGATCGGCAGAGAGACATCGAAGACGTAAAGCGGCCCAAGCTGCCCTGCGACGGCGGCGACATTTTCTCGGATTGCCCAGATTGCATCACGTTGACTGCCCGAATTTGCGACCACGGCATCGGTCACAAGACCAACCTCACTCACCGCCTCCAGAGCGCCCATAAACACCGCGGCATCACGATCATGATCGCTGCCTTCGCTTTCAACGAGAATATAGAATGCATGTCCCGGCGCGATGGGAGCGCCGGAATCCGCGACGGCCAGGCGATAATAGCTGTCCCACATCACTTCAAATCCGCTGAGACTACCGGCCAGTTTTTGTGATAAATTGGAAAACAGCGTTTCGACCGCATCGAAGCTATTGGCCGCGACAAGTGCCGTATTCCGGCTTTCCGGTGCGGGGTGAAGGCGCAAAACAGCGCGGGTGACAATGCCGAGTGTGCCTTCCGATCCGATGAAAAGCTGTTTGAGATCATAGCCGGTATTATTTTTCAGAAGCTGATTCATCGATGAGATGATTTCACCATTCGCCAGAACAACTTCCAGACCCAGCACCTGATCACGCATCATGCCGTATCGTAAGACTTCGGTGCCACCAGCATTGGTCGCAATATTTCCGCCAATCGTGCACGAACCTCGCGCACCCAGATCAAGCGCGAACTTGAGCCCTTTTGCCGCCATTTCCGTTTGCACGGTTTCCAATGGCGTCCCGGCGAGAACGACAGCTGTCCGTCCGACTGGATCAATGGATTCGATCCCTGACATACGTTCGAGCGACAGAATGACCGTGGCCGGGTCAGCATCGGTTCCGCGCACCAGACCGGTAAGGCCGCCCGCCGGCACGACGGGCCGACCATACTTGTGACAAATGCGCAATGCCGCTGATACTTCTTGCGTATTGGCCGGGCGAATCCAGGCCAGTGCCGAGCTCTTTGCAAAACCGAGCCAGTCAGCGGGCCGCTCGCGAACCGCATCGTCCCTGATAATTCCGGATGAACCCAGAACGGCTTGCAATTCATCGAGCATGCTCTTCATGGTCCGGGTCCTGACGGTTCTGGAATTAGACGATGGCTTCAACGAGGGCCGGCCCGTCCCGATTGATGGCGTCCCTCAGAGCGTCGCGCAGTGAAGCGACACTGTCGGCTTTTCGCGCCGGAACACCCATACCCTCGGCCAGGGCGACCCAGTCGAGCGGAGGGTTGGAGAGTTCAAGAAGCGACCGCGCTTTCGCCCCGGCGCCGCCGAGACCAACACGGTCAAGTTCAATATTCAAAATGGCATAGCTGCTGTTATTGATAATCAGCGTGGTGATATCGAGTTTTTCACGCGCCATCGTCCACAGCGCCTGAAGCGTGTACATGCCGCCCCCATCGGCCTGCAATGCCAGTGTTTTCCGATCCGGACAGGCAATCGCCGCCCCGACCGCCAGTGGTAGACCTTGTCCGATCGATCCTCCCGTCAACGTCATCCAGTCATGCGGTGCCGCACCGGCCGTCATCGGATAGAGGAACAGGCCCGCCGTTGCGGACTCATCGGAGACAATTGCATTGCCCGGCATGAGCTCGGCCAGAACCGACCCGATGCCCATCACATTCAATGGCCCGTCTTCCGTTGGCGGGATCACTGCCGGTTGAGCCCGACCGTGTTCTGCCGGTGCGTCCAGTTCGCGCGCGAGCGCGGCCAGCCAGGCTTCGGCATCTTGATCTTCGCCCATCAGTGAATGGACCGTGGTCGTATCCGGAACGGGCAGGCTGTCTTTGCCATCATAGGCAAAAAATGAGACCGGCGTTTTCGCGCCAATCAGCAGAAGATGTTCCACGTCAGCAAGTTGATCAGCGATCATCTCGCCGAAATAGGCCAGCCTATCGATTTGCGGTCGCCCGGCGCCACGCTGAACACGTGCAGGAAAAGTCTCACTGATCAGACGCCCGTCACAAACTGCGGCGATGCGGGCGGCTGACTCCAGCGCTCCGGCTGTCAGGGCTTTTCCGCCCAGCATTATAACGCTGCTGCTATGTGACCGAACCAGGTCTGCGGCGACGCGTATGTCCTCAGGGTCAACCGCTGCCGCCTTGCGAGGCTCCACCGATGCAGATGACGTCGCGGTCACTTCGCTCCACGCGCAATCGGCCGGCAGGATCAGCGTGACTATATTTCCAGGTTTGCTCAACGCATCGCCAAGCGCCTGATTGCCCGCAGTGGTCATTGCGTCTGCAGCCGGAACCGTTGCGACAAAATTCGACATCGGCGCGGCTAGCGTCGAAATATCCGACGTCAGAGGCGCGTCCAGTTCAAGGTGATAGCTGGCGTGATCTCCGATCAGATTGATCAGGGGTGTGCGGGCGCGTTTCGCATTGTGCAGATTGGCCAGCCCGTTGGCGAGCCCCGGGCCGAGATGCAGAAGCGTCGCTGCAGGACGCCCCGTCATCCGTCCATACCCGTCTGCTGCGCCGGTCGCGACGCCTTCAAACAAACAAAGGACGGCGCGCATATCGGATCGATCAATCGCATCGACCAGGTGCATTTCAGAGGTGCCCGGATTGGCGAAGCAAACTTCAATGCCTCCGTCGGCAAGCGTTGCGATCAGCGCATCGGCACCATTCATCTTCACACCTTTCCCGGACGGACCAGTACTGGCGCCGCCATGGCGATGATCGGTCATTTATTCCGACCGAGTCTCGCGACAAATTGTCCTGCGAGTGCAGTGGATACAGATAGAATGATCGCCATTATCAACGTTTCACGCCCATCAGCATTGGCGCATACCCCACAGCGAATACGGCGAAGGCGCAGCTCCAGACAACGCCGGATGACGCCAGCCAGACGATTTCATTATTGTCAAACGCCGCGACAATGCGAAGCATGGCACCGGCGTGAACCAGAACGAAGATTGTCGTCGTCAACGCAGAGGCCGAGCGTGGTCGACCGGTATGACCGAGACTGGCGCGGGTCATCACCGCCAGCGTCATACTGCCGATCAGCCCCGCTGCGATCGCGTGTAGGCCCGCTGCGGGCGGAATGTGTTGCGGCCAGATAATCGCGCTGCCCGTCAGAATGAGCGCTGCGATCAACCAGATATATCCGGCATGCAGCGACCAGACCAAGGGTTCGCTCAATGTTGCCAGTCCCTGCCAGCGCGCCAGCCTGACCAGTTGGACCAGCCCGGCCACAAGCAACAGACCACCGGTGACCATCTGGAACGGCAGCACAATCCAGCCGATCAGGGCCAGGCCCGTCAGCCCGAGCGCAATCTTGTCAAACATCTGCATGGGGGCGGCAATACGTGTTCTTGCAGCATGGTTTTCAGCCGTCAGCCAGTTGCGCGTGAAGCTGGGCACAATCCGCCCGCCAATCAGCGCGATCAGTATTATGGCAACCGCAAACGTCGCCCGGATGGCGGCAGCGTTGTAATCCGGTTGATGGAAGGCGATATGCGACGCAGCAAACAGAACGATTATTGCGGCGACAGGCATGTTACGCCAATTCTTGCCAGCCAGGATTTCGCGGATAACGACAGCGGCGAGAACCACCAGGAAAAGCATATCCAGGAGCGAGACCCAGATATTGTCGGCTAATAAATAGGCGATGCGCCCTGCCAGCCACAGGCCGAACAATCCCGCCAGCCCCAGACCGGAAACCGGGGAGCGCCCGGTCCAGTTCGGAATGGCGGTGAGCGCAAATCCGCAAATAATGGCGGCCAGAAATCCATAGAGCATTTCATGCGCATGTCCCGCCATGCCATGAGCATATCCGGTCCACCCGAAATATTCCGCAACCCAGAGCGGCACCATCAGTGCCGCCCAGATCGCGCCACCCAGAAAAAACGGCCGGAAGGAATTTTGAAGAAATGGAGGCGCAGACCGGCGTTTTGCTCCTCGGTCAACTGGTTGGTTCATGGCGAAAAAGTCCCGAAAATTGATATTTCTCAAGTCTAGCGTCAACGGCACACATGACGATGAAACGCATTGTCACGTAGTCTCTCCGTCAAACGGTCGGCGTTATGGCGGGAATGTTGCGGTTTTCTAGCTACACTTTGAATACCCGCAGCTTGTACAGGTATTGCAGCCCTCCAGTTTGAGAATTGTCGGCTGATGGCATTTTGGGCATAAAAGAGCGGGCGGTGGTGAGACGACATCCTCGACCTCGACCGGCCCCGCATTTGCCCTGTCCTTGTCTGAAATGACCTGCACAGCCGCTTCACCGTTGTCCAGCGAATTGAGATGGCGTTCGATGACGCCGCCGATCACAGCCAGAAGGCTGGGCGCATAGCGGCCATTGACGAAGGCGCCGCCTTGCGGATCGAACACTGCGCCCAATTCCTCGGCCACAAATCTTACATTTCCACCACGTCGGAAAACCGCCGAAATCATCCGCGTCAACGCCAGCGTCCACGCATAATGATCCATATTTTTTGAGTTGATGAAAATCTCGAAGGGCTTGCGCAAGCTCACCGGCTTGCCTGCTTCATCAAAGCCGCGCTCGACGATGTCGTTAATGGTCACATAAATGGCGTGCTCGCTATGCGGCCAGCGAATTTTATAGGTTTGCCCCGGCAATTCTTCGGGACGGTTCAGAATGGGCGTTTCGTCTTCTACTGTGGGTGCGTTGACCGCTTCGGGCGTGACGGGCTTCGACAACACCGCACCGGTGGTTTCATTCGGCCGATAGGTCGTGCATCCCTTGCAGCCCATATCATATGCCAGCCGATAAACGTCCTTGAAGGCGTCAAAATCGATGTCCTGAGGCAGATTGATCGTCTTGCTGATGGAGCTGTCGATCCATTTCTGCGCGGCGGCCTGCATGACGACATGTTCCCGCGGCGTCAGCCCGTCAGCTTCCACAAAATAATCCGGCAGTACGGCATCATCGCCGAACATGGCCCGATAGGTCAGATAGGCGAAGTCCTGGATTTCCTCTTCAATATGGGAACCATCGGTCTGGCGAACCTTGCGGTTGAATGTATAGCCAAAGACCGGCTCGACGCCGCCACTGGTATTATTGGCCAGCAACGAGATTGTCCCGGTCGGGGCAATCGACGTCAGATGGCTGTTGCGGATACCGTGGTCCGCGATCAGCGCCTGCACGTCGGCATCCAGAGCCTGAACCATCGGCGACTTCAGGTATTCATCGGCCTCGAACAAGGGGAATGCGCCTTTTTCCGACGCCAGCATTGCACTGGTTCGGTAGGCTTCATTCGCGATGGTTCCAAGCCAGGACTCCACGGCGTCAACCGCCTCCGGTGAGCCATAGCGAATGCCGCACATCGTCAAGGCATCGCCCAGCCCGGTCACGCCCAGACCCAGCCGTCGCTTGTTGACGGCTTCTTCGCGTTGGGCATCGAGCGGGAAATTGCTGACATCGATGACATTGTCCATCATCCGCACCGCCGTCGCGACACAGGTCCGGACAGCTTCAAGGTCCAGCCGGCCTGTTTCGGAAAACGGTGTCTGGACGAAACGGCTCAGATTGACCGAGCCCAGAAGGCAGGCGCCATAAGGTGGCAGGGGTTGTTCACCACAGGGATTGGTCGCCGCAATCTCCTCAAGCCATCCAAGATTGTTGGCCGTATTGATGCGGTCGATGAAGATCACGCCCGGTTCGGCAAAGTCGTAAGTTGCCTGCATGATTGCGTCCCACAAATCGCGGGCGCGGATCGTCTCATAGACTTTGCCGTCAAAATGCAGCGGCCAGTCGGCATCCTGATCAACGGCGTCGATCAGCGCATCACTGACCAGCACCGAGAGATTGAACATGCGCAAGCGGGCCTGATCCCGCTTGGATTCGATAAAGGACAGAATGTCGGGATGGTGGTCCCGCATTACGCCCATCATCGCGCCGCGGCGCGAACCGGCACTCATGATCGTGCGACACATCGCGTCCCACACATCCATGAAACTCAATGGACCACTGGCATCGGCATCCACGCCGGCAACCGGACTGCCCTTGGGCCGGATGGTGGAAAAATCATAACCGATCCCGCCGCCCTGCTGCATCGTCAGGGCTGCTTCTTTCAGCATGTCGAATATGCCGCCCAGACTGTCGGGGATCGTGCCCATGACGAAACAATTGAACAGCGTCACATTGCGGCCTGTGCCGGCGCCGGAGAGTATGCGCCCGGCGGGCAGAAACCGAAAATCCTCCAACGCTTCACGAAACTGGCGATTCCAGTGTGCGGCCTTCTTGCCCTCGCCCCGCGACAACGCCCGCGCAACCCGGTCCCAGCTATCTTCAATGGTTGCGTCCACGGCCCCCTTTTTGGGGCTTTTGAAGCGGTATTTCATAACCCAGATATCGGAGGAAATTTTTTGCAAGGCGATCACAGGCGCCTCGTCAGCTCGGGGTGCCTCGCTCGATTCCGGCCAGGCCAATTGTGCTGTGTCCATGTCGTATTCCCCCAATAAGCACGATATGTAGTGCTGATATCTCTATATTGGACTATATATTGTGTCATTTGCGTAATTCCGTCATCGCGGCGGCTTGCCGCGCGGCGCGGCGACGCACCCCGTATGACTTGACATTAATCAATTTGTATGGACCTGCAGTCGCGCCAGAAATTTCGGCATTAGCGCGGCGCGGATTTTTTCGTTACGCCAGAACGGGTTCATGAACACACAGCGCAGCAGCACCAGTGATGGC
>BQJI01000053.1 GCA_021604625.1 Hyphobacterium sp.
CCCTGGTACGGCCAGCATGGCAGTCGTCAGAGGATATGTGACCTGATCCTCGACAACTTGCGGAGTCTGCCCTGGGTAGGTCGTCTTGATGATGACCTGAACATCAGAGAGGTCGGGAATGGCATCCAGCGGAGTGCGGGACAGAGACCAGATACCGCCAGCCGTCAGAAAGGCGGCGAGCAAGATCACCATCAGCCGGTTCGAGATCGACCAGCGAATGATTGCGGCAATCATTGGTGATCTCCATGTCCGGCATGAGGATCAGTTTCTGCTTCTACCTCATCGGGTGGCATCTGGTGTGCGCTGTGATCCATCGCGTCGTCTTCAAGGGTCGCGATTGCGCTGATCCGCCAATTATCGCTGTCGTGTCTCAACGAGAATGTCACTCGGTCGCCAACGGCGATGCCGTCCAGCGACACGCCATCAAGCGTTAAGAAAGACATGCTCATGGTCGGCCAGTCGAGCGCCGTGATCGGTTCGTGTGTAATGTCGATCATGCCGTGTCCGGCCATCAGAGAATCGACCACTCCAACGCCCTCGACAAGCATTGGCCGTTCCGATGGATCGGTCTGATGCCCCGACCCAGGTATTTCTCCAGGCGGCGACATGCGCAGCATCACGCCTTTCAAACTGGCCTCTGAATCGATGAGGAACTGGCTGGAAACGACAACCAGCTCGCCGTCGGCAAGGCCTGAGAGGATTTCGACCATACCATCGGATTCCGCACCCGTAGCAATCCGCGCTGGCTGGAACCGGCCTTCGCCGTCATGGATGATAACGCGCTCTGACTGGCCGGTGCGAATGACCGCTTCGCGCGGCACCATCAGAACGTCAGTCCGAGGATCGGCTTCGATCACGGCATTGACATAGGTGTCTGGCCGCAAACTCAGATCATTGTTGTCGAGGCGTATTCTGACAGGAATCGTGCGGCTCTGGGCATCAACTGTGGGGTAGATATATTCGACCTCGCCGATCCATTCTCGCCCACGCTGGGCACCGGTTGTAATGCGAACCGATTGACCGGGCTCAATCTGCGCGATCCGGTCTTCAAACACATCGACGATCACCCAGACTTCCGTGAGATCGGCAATGGTCATAATGTGACTTCCAGGTCGGACAAACGCGCCTTCCCTGACGGTCAGTTCGGTCACAATCCCAGTGCGCGGCGAAAGGATGCTGGTCTGCGTAGACGGGCTGCCGCGACGGGCGAGCGCTTGAATCTGCCCCCTCGACATGCCCAGCGCCGTCAAGCGCGACGCCGATGCATCAATCAGCGCCTGTCGGCCAGTACGAACCGCCTGCAAATATTCGCTCTGGGCTGTCGCAATGCCGGGCGCATAGATTGCAAACAGGAGATCACCAGCTTCGACCTGATCGCCAATGGCAGCGACCGGCAGGCTTTCAATCCAGCCTTCGGACCGAACATCGACAACCGACGTCAGATCATCGACGAGGCGCACATAGCCGACGGCGTTGACGGTTTGTGAGAAGGGTTGGCGATGGACGCGCGCCGTGCGCACACCAATATTGTTGATGACGGCAGGATTGATCTGGACATAGCTGCCGTCATCAGACGCTTCCTCGCCCTCATAAACAGGAATGAGCTCCATTCCCATTGGCGAGCGCCCCGGTTCATCGCTGCGAAAATTGGGATCCATAGGCGCGACCCAATAGAGGATGCGGGGCTCCGCACTGCCGGTTGATCCGCCGCTCGAAGCGCCTTGACCGCCGCCTGATGTCATCACGAGTGTGGCACCGATACCGGCCAGCGATCCAAACAGGAACAATGCTGCGCCAAAAAATAGCCTGGTCCGGTTCATCAAAAATCTCCTGCTAGATAGAAAATGCGCGACTGCGCCTGAAGCGCGTCGACCTCAATTCGTAAAATGGCGAGTTCGGCATCCAGAAGCGCCAGTTCTGACCGAACCAGTTCGGCAAAATCGGCATTCTCATTTTGATAAGCGAGAAGCACGGATTCAGCCGTTTCCTGCGCGCGTGGGATGATCGCATCTTCATAAAGCCGTGCACTTTCACGCAAACGATTGAGCTGTGCCAATTCGCGGTCCAGGCGTTGCGCCATGTCCAAAAGGGCCGCGGACCTTTCCAGTTCTGCCGCCCGGCGAAGGTCGCGCGCGGAAGCGACCGTTTCATCTTGTCGGTCCCGGCTAAAGAGCGGCATTTGCACACTGATGCCAATACTGGCGATATCCGACCGATTGCCGCGAAGCCCGTATCCGGCCTCAACGCCCCAGGCGGGTCGATACTCCTGCAAGGCCAGATCAATGCCCAGCTCACGCCCTTCGATACGTGCATTATGGGACTGGATCATGGGATGCCCTGCGAGACGGTCAAGCGCCGCATCGCGGTCTGGAATGGAGGGAAGCACGGGTAGAACATCCGGTAATGGACGAGTGGCAACCGGGTAGGTGACAAATCGGGCAAGGTCAGCGACCGCCAAATCCCGTCCTCTCTCGATATCGATCAAACGGGCTTCAAGGATGCTCTCTTCGAGCTCGACCCGCGTCACATCATGACTGTTGTTGCGACCCGCCGAATAGGCTGACAAGGCCACTTCGCCGAGATCCCTAACGACGGCAAGGCGTTCGCGGGTCAAATCGGCGGACCGATCCAGAAAAAATGTTTCAAGCCAGGCTTCCCGGACAGACAGAATGATCTGCCGGTCGGTCATGTTGCGGCTCGCTTGCATGGCTCGGGCCCCTGCCGAGCGCTGCTCGCGTGTCAGCCGCCGTGTATCGCCTCGCGGAAACATCTGCCGCACGCCAATGCGCGCCTGCGTCATGGGTTCACGGTTCGGATCAAGGTCCGACAAGGGCACGTTGGCGATTCCGGCTGTGAGCACCGGGTCTGGCAAAGTGTCAGCGGCGGCACCTTGACGTTCGAGCGCGTCGGCTCGTGCATCAAAGACGGATGACGAAGGCTCCTCAGCCTCCTGGGCGATCAACAAAGCTTCGGGAAGGCTGAGCGGGCGCGGCTCGTCATTGACGACGACCGCGATAGAGGCTGCGAGAGCCATAATTTGCGCAAGCATGAAAATCTCCAGGCGTTATTCAAAGGTGGAAACCCGATACGGGCAGTCCTTCAAACGCGTGGAGGTTTTCGTGGAGTATCGTTCTCAGCGGAAATCTGTGTCAGATCGCCTAACAAATTGTGCGTTCCGGTGCCTGACAAAAAGGTTTCGGGCACCGCTCCCGTCAGGATGGTCAAGACAGGCCCAGTCGAACCCGCCGCGCAATCGGGCATCTCGCAATCAGGACAGCAGGGTTCTTGGTTCTGTTCCATTACATGGCCCGATTGGTATGACGCCATTTCAGAAGCCGTTCCGTGATCGCAATCCATCGGCATTTGCATTGACGACGCGTCACGGTCTTCGAAATCTGCTGCAGCACCGGCACTTACAACAGGCATGGCAACGACAGCAATCACCAACCACGTCAAAAGACGCGTCGGAAATAGCGTAGTCAGAAGTGCGGTTGCCCGTGCCATATCGCGATTTCGTGTCCTGTCTCTCGCTCCCGAAGTCGGTAGCAGGAATGAACATTACGGGCGAGAGGATAGAACCCCTCAAAAAACACACAAGGCGTCCGGGAGTCGCAGTCTAATGAGAATTGGAGGCCGCGGTAAATTGAGCGCCTTAACTGTACACCTCATAGTGAACGATTATGCGCCTTTCTAGCGGGGCTTCCGCTGCTTGCGAGAATCGAACCGCCGTATCGATGTCGCATAGGGGAAATTTTGCGCCTTTTGCCGATCACTGTGGAGGCGGAATGCGAGCGTGTATCATTACAGCAGCACGGGTCACTTCGAGTGATGTCCAAAAATAGCGATAAGTATTCTTGTTCATGCCGCCAATTTGGCGGAAATTCGAATAACAGCGAAGCTCCTTTGGCAAGGCCTCAATGCGGTCTACGTTGCTGTCGAGGCAAACAAGTCTGATTGCCGAGGTTGACGAGTGTATTGGTGTTCCTTGAACACCATTCCTTTGACCTTTCCGATGTCTCTGACAACTCGCGTTATATGGTGTGCGGTGTTTATTTCACGCCAAATTGTTGAGTTTCCGGGGCCAGCCAAGCCAAGTGAAGTCTGGAAAATATACTCATCCGCAGATGAAAAACTTCGACCGGCAAAGTCGACATGCTTAACAATGTTCCGGCTAACTGCTTTCATGACTTCGGCATCTCGGCCGATTTCAGAACCACGCACAACAAGCCAACTATCAGGAGTCGCGTACCTGTAATGCCTAATAGCGCGTCCACCGCCTTTCTGGCTGAACTCAAACTTCGCACAATCGGCGGCGAAGTCGCCAAACAGAAGATGTTCTGCTGTTGACGCGTCGAAGCTAACTGCTGCTTTCCAAGCAAGCCATTCATTTCTCGGAACCACTGCAATCTGACTCTCTATTGCGGGGTTTACAGTAGGATAGTTGGTGCCTTGGAATACAATTTTCCCCCATAATCCGATCATCTGGAGGTGCTCAAGCGCCGCCTGCGCGATATCGGCAACGGCGCTGACATCAGTGAAATCGGAGCCACCGAAATCGACGAAAATAGCGCAATCTACAGGTGAGAGCTTTGTTACACTCAATACTTGGCTAACACGCGCCTCAAGGTCATCATCGAATTCATCCGCTGTAATCCGAATTGCAATTTTATTTGAGCAGTTTACTGCGAGTGAATCGAGGAAGCTTGTGCCGTGAATACCTGATAGATCGGATAATGTAGCTACAGGAATGAGATGGGCATTGTGCTCGCGGGCCACATTAAACATGCGAGGCAACCAGGTAGAGGACACCCCGTCAAATTCTTTGAACAAAAATCGAACATCAAGGTAGGCCTCGCGAAAGCGCCAATACTCACCAATCTGCCTGCCTGTCCCGGAAACAATTTCCTCAGGCGTTGGCGGACGGCCCAAAGTGGGTGTGGCGTCTTTGGGAGGCGGAACCACAAAACAGGGTGTGATTGCAGCACGAATATCGTCCGACAATCTCGACAAGCCTTGGCACTCACCCTGTTTACGGCGGAGTACGGGAACGTAAAGCGGTTGTGCTGGCGTCATCATTCTCTTTCGTCCAAAAACAGTGGTCTAATTTTTCCCCTGCCGATCTTATTTGCGAACGTTTTGTAGTCGTTTCGCTCTTTTTGTAGCCGTCCAAAAACAATAGCCGGGTGGACACCGACCTTTGTTGCAAATTTCTCAATGACGTTGGAAGACTTCGTTATCCGCACCGGAGATCTCCGCCATACTTCATCGGGAACAAGAAGGTTCGAAGCAAACTGATCTGCCTCTAGTTCTATTTCATCTAATGACTGATTCTTCGTGTCGTCAAAAAATCCTGTGGCAAGCCCGGAGCGATTATGCAAAACGACGTGACCAATTTCATGAAGCAATGTGAACCAGAAGTTATCGACAGTATCTCTACGTATGGTCAGCCCTATAATTGGAACCCCCTCGATTAGAAATGCAGAACCATCAACACTCATTCCCGGTATTTGGGGCTCAACGATCAGAACAATGCCTTTTTCGAGCAACATCTCCTGCGCCAAGAGCGGTCCATTTGACGCGGCACTGAGCTTCACAAGTTCAAGCAACCAACGGACATCAAGTGGTCGATAATCAACACTATTTGCCTGAATTATCACCTCGGCGCGTCGCGTAACGCGTGCTCTCCACGCCATTAATGCTAAATCATTAGAGCGATCTTGAACATTTAGGCCTGTACGCAGCAGTGATGGGCTGCCGTATTTAATAAGGTGATCGGAGACATATCGTTGCAGATAATTGAAGCTCTCTTCCGTCTCTGCTGATGTAGAAAGGTCTCCATCAAACCACGCATTCTTACGGGCATGCTTTAGGATTTTTTTTACTTCATCAGCAGAAAATTCCGCCGAAATATTATCTTGGGCGCCAAACCAGTGATCGGCTAAGTTGAGCTCCCAAGAAAGTCCAAGAACGCTTGCCACTCGACGAAAGTTTGCAATGCTGATTGTTCGATAGCGATCAGCTTCGTATCTTTGGATTTGTTGCTCTTTTAGGCCGAGCTTCCTCGCCAAATGTTTCTGTGTGAACCCCCGCGCGATACGAGCAACGATTAAGGCTAGGCCAGGGTCGTTTCCCGCACGCTTTTTTAGGTCTGCGTAGTTGCCAGATTTTGCTTCCTCATAGGCAATGAGCATTGAATCCAGCTCGACCTTCTCGGAGACAAGCGCCTTTCTAACTCCGTCTATCGCCGTAACAGGGAGGCCCGCCACTAGAGAATCGAACGTAGAATGCGTTGATAGCGCATGCGATAATTCCGAAAGCTCCGCCTTCGCTTTTTGCGCCTCTTTTTCATTCAGGATGGTTTCTGTGCCAATCATAAACCGGACAGTAACACAACATTATTGTTGGGTTCAAGCACCACTAATGCCGATGCCTCATTTATCCACAGCATTTGCAGATTCGTTCGGTTAGAGAGCGCCTTAATCTTTGCCTGAAACGTATCCGCAATAACTGCAAAGCGATTCATTGTCGGGGGAGAGGTCTGATACGTTTAAGGGAGTGAAGCACCGAGCACATTCGCCTGAAACAGAATGCTCGCAAAAATAACACCGGTTTGCCTCCGCGTCATTCGCATAGGCAAACACACCGCACTCAGGGCAAGTATAGATCGTAGGCTCTAGCCCTTCCTTCGCGGCTATGTAGTCATCAACACCGTGTTCGGCCTCGACAATCAATTCGACAAATCGTTCGGCTGAAAACTCATAGCCACAAGCCTTGCATTGCCCCTTCATTACGGTTGGGTCGCTGTTTTTGGGGTCCTTCTGGTGCAGTAGCGAAGAACCGCAATTGGAGCACTCAATCTGACCGATAGAGCTCAATGAACCGCCCCAAGGTAAGCTCTCTAGTGTGGCATCACATGCAGCCTTTTGCTGCTCGAAGAATGATTGCTCCTCGAGCATTACTTCCCAAGCTGCGCCGAGCGTTGTTGAAGGGTCTTCGCCTAAAATTTTGAAAAACCCATCTACAATTGGGAAGCCGTTCGCGATCGCCTCCTTCAATGTCTCCTTCGGCTCCGGCGAATGTAAGTGTTCGATAGAGTTCCTAAGCTTTTGAAGCGCATCAATATCTCCCTTTGGCCACGCGATGCCAAATTTCTTGAATCGCTGTCGCATCTCGTGCAGATCGATAGTATTGTTGCCTACCGGAGCAAGCTTTGCTCCGCCATTACCATCACTTTCTGGCACGTATTTGGACGCCAAAACGTCCATCGGGTCCGCCTCGGGCGCTGCATTGATCAAACATTGTTTCCCCAACAGCAGAACGCCAGAATAGAAATTCCTAATTGCGCTAACGGGGCGGCGCTCATCGTTTGACTGGTAATCTTCCATTCCCAGCTGGAGTGATATCACCGCGTTTGAAAAGAGATCGTTCATGGGAACACCGCGATCCGCTAGGATTCAATTTGCCCTGTCGACATTCGGACTGGCAATCGGAACAACTGTGTGAAGCTAGTTGGCTAAACGCCAACCCGCATTGCATGCGGAACGTCGTAGATTCCCTTTGAGAAGCCAGACGCCAGTCTATGATCAAGCAATGCTTGAAAAATGTCGCGGCAGGTTTCCGCGCATGGAATTATCTTTCCGTCATCCGTGAAATTGAGATTAAGGCCGTATTCCTTATAGCGCTCAATCAGACGACGCATGAAATTGGCGTCTTTGTAATGCCCCTTTTGCTGAATCGCATGTGCACGACGAAGCTGAATCTTATTGTTCCCAACATACTCGTCCAGCAAAACTATTGATGAGAACGTCGCGGCGAATTCCGCCTCGTCCTTCAGCTCCGCAAACGCATCTGCATGCGCCTCCTTATAGCTTAGTATGGATTCGAACCGGGCCTTGTTTAGAATGAGTATCTCGCCATCAGCGATGAAAAAGTCCAAGTCATTCATCAAATCCATACTCGGTGTTTCATCTATATCCATGCGCTGTTCGGAATAGAATAACGCGGTTTGTTTTTTTGTTTTCCAACTTCTGTCGGTCTTTCTGAAACCATAGATAAGCTGGTCGCCAAGCACCGCCTTAATGACATAAAATTCTGAGGGTCTGACTTTCTTCAGCGTATTTGCCTTTTTTTGTTGAAGCTCCTCTGCCATTTGCCCGGTTACAATACCCGCATGAGTTTCGTCTGTTTGGATAAGAAGCGCACTGCCTTCATTGTTTTGAGCGAGAATTCCGTATTCTTCTACTTCTTCAATCCTGTCGCGCTGCGCCGCCAACACGTTCCTCAGGATATCATCCACAGGCTCCGTCGTTTCGACCCATCGGCCATTAAACTTAGGGGGCTCACCTGTAGGATATGACTTCTTGAAAAGCCAAAGCGTTATCTCTGCGTCGGCAAAGTTGGCCTCGCGAATTACATCAATTGCCGCCATCTTGGTCCCCCCTTCCAGATTCCCGAAGAATTAGAACCTCCTGAATCGCGGCGTACATCAAGCGTCCATCTTTAGAAAGCTCGTGTCGGCTCAAGGCTACGCCACTATGGTCCATTGTCTGGCCGGGAAAGCGGAACTGAATCTCGTAAAATCGCCAACCGAATGCCATCAGCACAGGATTGAGTACGATCTGCCCCGACATGTGATTTAGCCAAAACATCCAGCCGAGAAAAATCAGCAAACCGATAAATTTTCCAGTTTCATCATATCCTATACTCATGAACGCGACTACATAAGGAATCGAGTAGTTAATTAGTTCTGCGGGCACGTATTTTGCGGATTTAATATCTATTGAGCGCTTGGATTTCGCGAACGCCAAAACAAGAAGCGACACCACCAAGCAGGCGAGGCAAATTACGAAGATAGTGATTGAATATCCGGGATTTCTAAGCGGTACAGAACATACCGTTTCCGATCTGGGAATCGGCAAGCACCATGCCCCGCCGATGAAATCAAACCGGAAGTCTTGCACTAAAAGTATGGCGCTTAGCGGGAGATAGGACGCCAAAAACACCATTAGAGAAACGACAAATCGTAATTGCATAATACTCACCCATAAATAGCGCCAAGATTATTGTTATGCAAGACTGTACAAGCGGTCTTTGCCTACAAGTCAGCTCAACAATTCTCCCGTCTCCACTCCCAACGCCCCTGCAATCTTTGCGACCACGGTGATCGTTGGGTTTCTCACGCAGCGCTCAACAGCCGAGATATAGGTCCGATGCAGGCCGGCGCGATCGGCCAGCTCTTCCTGAGACCAGCTTTTTTCTTTGCGCAGGCGTACAATGTTGACGGCGAGGCGTTGGCGAATATCCATGCCGACGATCGGACTGTGATGTAGTCGATTGATCTACAGACGATGAGTCTCATTTTCTGCTTGACCTTTAGGTGCAGGCAAGGATTGCATTGAGACTCATAGAATACATTCATGGAGATCATCATGCGCTTACTAATACCCCTGCTTGCTGCGAGCCTGGCCGCCTGCACAAGTGTTTCGGAATCAACCAGACTCTCGACCGGGCTTGAAGCGGTCGAATTCAACTCAATTGCATCAGGCTATCAGCCGCGGCCCACCTTCGTGTCGCTGGAAATGATGAGCGATGGCGAAGAGGTCCTTGCCATCCAGATGGATCAATACGGCACCACGCAATATCAGTATGGATATGAGATGCATCACCAGTTTCGAATGCTGCCATCCGCGATACCCGAATACCTCGCATTGCTCGATCAATATGATCGCTGGCGTGAGACGGCCATAGAGCGCGGCGATGCCATCACGCGCGAAATGGGACGGGCTCCCGCCTGGCATGGCGAGCTCAAATTCGAGTTTCATTCAGGCAATGCGCAGCGTCATTATCTTTTGGTCTCAATTTGTGCGGTTGGCACATGCCTGGATGGCGAATCACTGGGCTTTGATTCGGTCAATGTTGACCGTTTGCGGCAGGTTCTGACCGATTGGCAGGCCGGTGAGCTCCAATCCCTGAACGTCGACGCGATCTATAATTGATCCAATAACTTAGGTCTTAGAATCTGCAAATCTGCATGTCAGAAATCGGGGGGCGCGTCCCCCAATTGGTTGATTTATTGACTCTATTTGGGAATTCGCCCATCAATGCCCGTGTCAGCACGAGATCAATACCAGATGTGAATGAGCCGAATGGGTCGGTTCAGGAATTGAAGGTTTTAAAAAATGAGTGCTGGCACGCTCCTCAACCACTCTCAGATCGAAATGATCCGTATCGCCGATTTGCGGCCGCGCGACACCAATCCGCGCAAACACCCCCAAAAACAGATCGAGAAGATTGCCAAGTCGATCCAGACATTCGGGTTTACCGCCCCGGTTCTGATTGATGACGAAAACGGCATTGTTGCCGGGCATGCCCGTATTTTGGCGGCTCAGTCGATTGGCATGGACGCCGTCCCGGCCGTGCGCTTGTCGCACCTTACAGAGGCACAAATTCGCGCCTATGTGATCGCGGACAATAAGCTGGCGGAAATCGCGGAGTGGGATAGCGACCTCTTGCGCATTGAGCTCGCGGCGATTGCCGAGCTGGATTTCGACCTCGGGGATCTCGGGTTTGAGACGCCTGAGCTGGACATCCTGTTTGGTGAGGCAGCGGACGACGCTGAAGCGCCGCCGCCCGAGCCCGACCGGTCAGAACCGAGCGTCTGTCAGACTGGTGATATCTGGCAAATTGGTCCGCACCGGCTGGGTGTCGGCGATATCCGCGATGATAAGCTTTTGAGCGCGCTCATGGATGGGTGCCAAGCGCGCATGGTGCTCACCGACCCGCCCTATAATGTGTCCGTCGCAGGCCATGTTCAGGTCAAACCCAAGACCGGACATGATGAGTTCGCCTTTGCGTCGGGCGAGATGACGCCCGATGAATTTACCGCCTTCCTGACAGACACCTTCAAGCCCATGCGTGACCATCTCATGGATGGCGGCCTGTTTTACTCCTGGATGGATTGGCGTCATCTGCCTGAGCTGAACCGCGCGGCCTTCTGCCTTGGCATGGACCCCGTCAATCTGTGTGTCTGGCGTAAATCCAATGCAGGCATGGGTTCGCTTTATCGCAGCCAGCATGAGCTTTGCGCCATCTTCAAATGGGGAAGCGCGACGCACGTCAACAATGTCGAGCTGGGCAAGCATGGCCGTTCCCGCTCGAACGTCTGGGACCATCCCGGTATGACGAGCTTTGGAGCGGGCCGCGATGACGCCCTGAAAGCCCACCCTACCGTCAAACCCGTCAAACTCCTCAGCGAGGCGATTCAGGATGTGAGCCATCGCGGCGAGATCATCCTCGACGGTTTTGCCGGGTCCGGTTCCACGCTCGTTGCTGCGCACGAAACCGGCCGCATCGGCGTCGGTGTCGAAATCGATCCCCACTATTGCGATGTCGCGCTTGAACGCCTGTCGCAAGCTACCGGCCTTCCACCCATCCATTGCGCCACGAATGACACCTTTGAAACGCGCGCGCAGGCGCAAACCCGAATGGAGATGGCGAAATGAGCACGAGCGAAAACAATCCTGCAAGCGGATACGGCAAGCCGCCAAAAGAACGCCAGTTCAAACCGGGCCAGTCCGGCAATCCCAAGGGGCGGCCGAAGGGCGCGCGCGGATTAAAGCAGGTGGTTCGCGCGGCGCTCGATGATGAGGTCAATCTGGTGGTCGGTGGCCAGGAAACAAGAAAGACGAAGCGTGAAGTCGTGGTGCTCAAGCTGATCCAGAAAGCGGCGAGCGGTGATGTGCGTGCCATCGATTCCATCCTTAATCTCGACCAGAAATTTGATATCGCGGAAGAGGCGCGGGAGGCCTTCCTTGATCCCGACAAGCTCGATGCGGAGTATCGCGAGGTCCTCGAGAACTATGTTGCCGAGCAGGCCGCAGCCAATCAAGCATCCAAACCAACCCGCAAGTCATCTGCGAAAAAGCCCGCGCCCGAGAAATCAGCCCGGCGGCCCGTGAAAAAGGATCAGCAGAATGACTGATGCCCTTCCCGCTAAGCCAACTCCCAAAGTGTTGGCGGCGATGCTGCACACGCATTTTCACAAATTCCTGGAGCTGTCGTTCAAGACCCTCGAGCCGGGCCGGGACTGGAATGATGCGCCCTATATGCGCATCTTCTCCGATCACGTGGAACGCATTCGTCTTGGGCAAATGCCGCGCAGCTTTGTCAATGCGCCGCCGCGCTGCGGAAAG
>BQJI01000054.1 GCA_021604625.1 Hyphobacterium sp.
GCTTTGCCGGATCTACAATCCGCTATTTCAGCTATTTCACGATCTGGACAAATGTAATGATCGCGATTGGCTGGGGTGCGCAGGCCTTGCTGCCGCAAAGTCGCCTAGGCCAGCTGTTCGGGCGCGACGATGTGCGCACAGCGGCGACCAGTTACATCGTGCTGGTGGGCCTTACCTATCACGCCCTGCTCGCGGCCCAGTATAATCCGGAAGGGTTGCAATTGTTTGCGGATATCCTGTTGCATACAATTGTCCCGCTTGCTGTTTTTGTTGAATGGCTGTTTGGCGCAGCCCAGCGCGGCGCGCGTTTTGTTCAAGTCGTGAGATGGCAAATTTATCCGGTGGTTTATACCGCATACACGCTGATCAAGGGTGCATTTACGGGGTTTTATCCCTATCCATTTCTGGATGTTTCCGCGCTCGGCTATGGCGGCGTGACCATACAATTGGCCGGGCTGATTGTCTTTTTCACGCTGACCAGCCTGGCGATGGTCGCCATTGGAAAATTGCAGCGCAGGATGTCACGCTAATCGATTTCGAACACCGCATCGATTTCGACCGCCGCGCCCAGCGGCAGGACCGGGCAGGATACGGCAGACCGGGCGTGGCGTCCGGCGTCACCGAAGGCATCGACCATCAGATCCGAAGCGCCATTGATTACTTTGGGAATGGCTTCGAATTCCGGTGTTGCACATACAAATCCGCCCAGCTTCACCACCCGTTTCAATCGGTTCAGATCGTCGTTCAGCGCCAATTTTAACTGGGCAATCAGGTTGAGCGAGCAAAGCCGCGCTGCCGATTGTCCTTGCTCGACATTCATCGTTTCACCAAGGCGACCTTTCACAAGCCCGTCGGGGCCCATTGATATCTGGCCGGATACGAAAAGCTGGTTTCCAGACTGGACAAACGGAACATAATTGGCGACTGGCGCTGCTGCGACAGGCAATTTGAATCCCAGATCAGCAAGGCGTTTTTCGGCGTCGGTCATGTTGGTCTCTCCTGTTGGTTTCCCCCTAGCGCGCACCGGCAAGTCGGGCAAGCCGGGCCTACTTTTTTAAAGCGCGCCCCTTGATGACAGCATCGTCGCCGAATTTGGCCCGGGCCTTGTCCATGGCGCGTTCAGCTGCAGCCCGGCGCGGAGCCTCGGGATCGAGCAAATCCAAGACATCGGTATTGCCGTCGACCAGATTGGAAACTCCAATCCCGATCAGGCGAAATTTGCGACCATCGACTTCCGGATGCAGCAATTCGCGACCAACGCGAAAAAGCGTGTCGGCCAATTGAGTCGGGTCGGGCAACGACCTGCGCCGTGTGACGATTTTGAATTTCGATGTTCTCAGCTTCAGTGTCACCACATAGCCGGAAACGTCCTTTTTCTTGGCCATGTCGGCGACACGGACGCATTGCTTCCATAGCTTGGTTTCCAGTTCTTTCAGTTCGGAAATATCGTCGAAAAACGTGGTTTCTGAGGATACGCTCTTTCGGGCCCGGCCGGGTGAAACGGATCGATAATCCTCTCCTTGCGCGAGCTTCACCAATCGGTATCCGCTGTCGCCAAAGCGCGTGGCCATTTCTTTTTCGCCGACGCGAAGGACATCTGCGAGCGTTCTGATGCCGCCTTTTTCAAGACGCGCAGCGAACACCGGCCCAACACCGAAGACTGCACGCGTTGACTGTTTTTTGAGAAAACCGGGTGCGTCCGTGCGGCCGAGAATGAAGAAGCCGTTCGGCTTGTCCTGATCGGAAGCGGTTTTTGCCAGAAACTTATTGTAAGCGAGGCCGACTGAAACCGTGATGCCGATTTCCTGATGAATTTTTTGTTGCAGCCGCAGCAGTGTGAGCGTCGGCGGTGCATTGTGGAGGCGTTGTGTTCCGGTCAAGTCGAGAAACGCCTCGTCGATTGACAGTGGTTCCACGACCGGCGTCACGTCCTTCATCAAGTCTCGGATCCGTCGCCCTTCCTCGGCATAGAGCTTCATGCGAGGGCGAATTACAATCGCGTCCGGACACGCTTTCAGTGCCTTGAACATCGGCATGGCGGACTTCACGCCGTAAAGGCGGGCCACATAGCAGGCGGTTGAGACGACGCCGCGTTTCCCACCACCGATGATAACCGGCTTGTCTTCCAGCGACGGGTCGTCGCGTTTTTCGATTGCGGCGTAGAAAGCATCACAATCAATGTGAGCAATAGCCAGATCATTGATCTCGGCATGGCGGAGGACGCGATGGGAGCCACAATTCTGACAATCGCCGATCTCTTCGAGGACGGATAAACAGGACCGGCAATATCCGGGTGAATGAGTCATTCCAGGGGCCACAGCCAGGCTGCACCGCGCACGCCGGAACTGTCGCCATGCCGGTTTTGTGAGATGCGGGTTGTGATCTGATCGCTGAAGACCCAAGCAGGCAGGCGGTTGAAAACTTCATCTGCCAGATTTGGGATATTGGACAGACCTCCACCGAGGACGATGACGTCGGGATCGATAATATTGATCACCGTCGCCAAACTGCGCGCCAGGCGATCAAAATAACGTTGAAGCGATTCTTTTGCGCGTTCATCACCGCGTTCTGCTGCAGTGACGATTTCTTTCGCTGTCAGCGTTTTACTCGATGTTCGCGCGTGATCGGTCGCTAAACCCGGTCCGGACAACCAGCTTTCAACACACCCGCTCAACCCGCATTTGCACAGCGGTCCCGGAACTTCATCGGCTCTGGGCCAGCCGAGCGAAACATGCCCCCATTCACCGCCAATCAAGCCGTGCCCGACTTGAAGCGTACCATCCAGCGCGAAACCGCCGCCGACGCCGGTCCCGAGAATGATGCCGAAAACCGATCGCGCGTCCTGTCCGGCACCATCAATGGCCTCGGACAAAGCGAAACAGTTTGCATCATTGGCGCATCGCACAGGCCGACCGAGGGCTGTTTCCAGATCTGTTTTTAGTGGCTTGCCGTTCAATTCCGCAGAATTTGAATTTCGTACCAGGCCTGATGCCGGATTGATTGATCCGGGGTGCCCGATGCCGATCGAAAACGAATCGCTTGCGAGAGATATCTCCACCAGATGTACCATTTTCGCTATCAGCTCGATTTTGGCCAGATAGGGAGAGGGGGTTGGCCATCGCCTGAGAAAGCGTGTGTGGCCAAGCGAATCTATAGCCGCGACCTCGGTTTTCGTGCCGCCAATATCCACTCCGATTCGAATCATGCTTCCGCCCCGGCTCTGGTTGTGATTAACATGGTTGTTCTTATCTTGTTCCATAAAAGGAGAAAAATTTGGCGCTGACTCATTCTTGATTAAGGAACATCTGCCTTAATATGGGCGGGGTGAAACAGGGCGCGCAATGACGTGCCCCAGCGACGGGAATGCGGCGGCATCATGCTTCAGGTCATGCCCAAAAAGGTTCTCATAGTCGAGGACAATGAGCTCAATATGAAGCTCTTTTCCGATTTGCTCGAAGCTCATGGCTACGAGACTGTCGGCACGAATAATGGCCTGAATGCGCTTGATATGGCGCGCGAGCATTCTCCAGATCTCATTTTGATGGACATTCAATTGCCGGAAGTCTCCGGTCTGGAAGTCACCAAGTGGCTGAAAGATGACGAGGAATTATCGTCTATTCCGGTGATCGCCGTGACCGCATTCGCCATGAAGGGCGATGAGGACCGCATTCGCGAAGGCGGGTGTGAGGCTTACATGTCCAAGCCCATCAGCATCTCCATTTTCATCGAGACTATCCGGGGGTTTCTGGGCGAGGAGGCGGCATGACCGCGAAAATCCTCGTAGTAGATGACCAGGAAGCCAATGTCAGACTGCTGGAAGCGAAGCTGAAAGCAGAATATTTCGAGGTGGTTACGGCATTCAGCGGCCTGGAGGCCATCGATCGCGCAATTGCAGACCTACCCGATGTCATTCTTCTGGATGTGATGATGCCCGGAATTGACGGTTTTGAAACCTGTCGTCGGCTGAAAGGTGATAGACGTACACGACATATCCCGGTTGTGATTGTCACGGCGCTTGATCAACCGGATGATCGCGTTGTGGGGCTGGAATCGGGTGCCGATGATTTTCTGACCAAGCCTGTCGACAATCTGCCGCTATTTGCTCGCATCCGCTCCTTGCTCCGTCTGAAAGTTGTGCTGGATGAATTGCGATTGCGCGAAGACAAAGTTGAAGAGCGCGGCCTTGCTCCGGTTGAACCGGTCCCTGATACAATTGCGGAGTCGAAAATTCTGATTGTGTCGGGAGAAGAACGCATTTCCGGACACCTGGCCTCAAAACTACCACAACAAACGCAGACCAGGTCCCGGATTGACCCTGCACTGGCGGTGGAAGAGGCCAAGAACGGATATGACCTCATCCTGATCGATCTGACGACGAAAGTTTTCGACGCTTTGCGCATATGCGCCCGCATTCGATCGAATTCCGAAACCCGGCAAGTTCCCATTCTGGCGATTGTTGACCCCGATGATGCTGGTCGATCGGTCAGAGCGCTCGACCTTGGCGTGAATGATATCGTGCATCGCCCGATTGATGGGGGCGAGTTGAAAGCGCGAATTCGCACGCAATTGCGGCGCAAGCTTTACGCCGATACACTGCGGGAACGTCTGGATGACAGCCTCGAAATGGCGATTACAGATCCGTTGACCGGCCTTCACAACCGGCGCTATTTTGCGTCGCGTCTTGAACAAATTACGGAAATTGTTGCGGCAGAGGGCATTCATGCCTCCGTTATTCTTGCTGATCTCGACCACTTCAAGCGGGTCAATGACACATACGGGCACGAAGCAGGCGATTCGGTTTTGAAACAATTCTCGGACCGGTTGACCGCGCAATTGCGCGCCGTAGATATCGCCGCCCGCTATGGCGGTGAAGAGTTTGTTGTTTTGATGCCGGATGCACCGCTTTTAGAAGCCGGCGTGGGCGCCGAACGTCTGTTACGCGCTATCTCGGGTTCCGCTTTTAATTTGCCGGGCGAGGGTGGCCAGCTAAACGTCACAATTTCAATCGGCGTTGCTCAAATCAATCCGGGCGATGATATGGATGCCGTATTGCGCCACGCAGACGAAGCCCTTTACCGCGCCAAGGCGGAAGGGCGTAACCGCGTTGTATTTGCAGACAAAGCCGCGAAAGCAGCCTGAGGCGTCAAAAGCCAAGTGGCTATTTGATCTTACCTTCTTTGAATTCAACGTGCTTTTTGACGACCGGATCGTATTTACGGACGATCATTTTTTCGGTCATTGTCCGGGCGTTTTTCTTGGTGACATAGAAATAGCCGGTCCCCGCTGTGGAGTTCAGACGGATTTTGATAGTAGTCGGCTTAGCCATGACGAAATTCCCTGATGCACATGACGCCACGCCGGATAAGCCCGCGCGTGGGAGGCGCGGAACATACGCACAGGGACGCAGGTGTCAACCGGTTCTGCGGGTGATGTGGCGCACGCCCAGAAACGCCAGATAAACCACCGCAAATCCGCTTGTGATGATCAGCAGGCCATGAGGATCCATGATGTCCATCGCTGCACCGCCCAACGTCGGTCCTATTAACGACCCGACGCCGTAGGCTGTCACGAATGCGGCGTTCGCAGCAGCAAGCGAACCACCGTTAAAGCGCTCGCCAATCAAGGCCAGTCCAAGCGTATACAAGCCGGTTGCGACGCCGACATAGAAGAACATTACTGCATAGAGCGCCCATGCGTTTGCGCCTGCAAAATATATGAGTATTGGGCCGATCACACAGACGAGTGTCGCAATGAGGGCAACGCGCAGACGTCCGACATGATCTGCTATTCGGCCCAGAATTGCCTGAAGCGCGATGCCGCCGAGCGCGCCGGCCGCCATCATGAAGCCGATTTGGGCGTCGAACAGTCCGATTCGTTCTCCGTAGACCGGAAAGACCGCAAAGAAACTCTGTTCGGTCGCGCCAAATAATATGCCTGCTCCAATAGCCGCTGGTGCGAATATTGCGGCGCCCCACATCGCGCGCAGGGTCGAGTGAGCAGGATCTGGCGGTGCGATGTCAGGTCCCTGCAAAAAAGCGATGGGAATGGCACCGATTGCGAATAACAGCGTTCCGGTGGTCCAAGGTAACCAACCGTCCGAGCCGACTGCGGCGAGCAGCAATCCGCCCATCCCGAATCCCGATGCCAGCGCTGTTGCATACAAACCAAGAATGGTGGCCCGTCGTTCGGGCGGTGCAATCTGGTTGATCCATGTCTCCGATGAAACAAAAACAATGGTGATGGCCAGACCGGAGACGAAGCGTATTAAAAACCATGCATGTACGTTGGGAATGAGCGGAAAAAGCGGGTGGCTGACCGCCGTCAGAACGAGCGCGATTACGATCAGTCGGCGCCCTGGAATTTTCGCCATAAGCCTCGGCGCAAAAGGACTGGCGATGACAGTGGAGAGTGCCGCTACAGCACCGAACAATCCGACAATCTTGCCGGATCCGGTCATGGCCTCCAGATTCAGGGACATGACCGGCATCAGCAGCGAAAACCCACAACCGCAAAGCGTCGCGCACAAAATTGCGGCGATCAGGGAACGTTGGCGGCCGGCGTCCTCAATGTGTAAAAAACGAGCAAGCATCGCCGCGCTATAACGGATCGATCTTCATTCGTCTTGCTAATTCACGGATATGGCGAGGTCGCGCGTCAGGATTATTCAGCCGGCGTTCCAGCTCTCCCAGCACGAAGCGGGTGATATGGGGTATCGGAAGTTTTTCGGCTTCATCGCGCGTGACCCAACGCACATCGTGCAATTCATCGCCATTGTGCTGAACTTTGGCGGCAATGGTACTTTCGGCGTCCGCATGGAAAAACCAGGCATCAAAACGTCGTACACGGCCGGGCGGCGTTATCGCCCGCGCGATCAATGTAAGGCCGCTCGCATCAGGTTGAATACCGGCTTCGCGAAAAGGATGCCAATTCGCATGCCGGGATTTCACCGTTCCCGCCCGGCCCACCAGATAGCCGACCTCTTCTGCGGTTTCTCTAATCGCAGCGGCGGCCGCAGCGTGGGCCGCTCGATCAGATAATGCGCGCCGCATACTGGACAAATCGTCGCCGACGATCATTCCGGCCAATGGGGCATAATGATCGGCCCGGTCCACGCGCCCTCCCGGAAACACATATTGTTCCGGCATGAATGCGTGTTTTGCAGATCGTTTTCCCATCAGGATTTCGGCGCCGCGTTTGGACGGGCGCGTCAATATCAATGTGCCAGCCAGCTTGGGTCGCAAGGCAGGTAAGCGCGGCGGCGTCACTTGCGGCGTCCTTTTTTGCGCTGACCGCTTTTTTTGAATGATCGGGCAGGGCGTCCATGACCCGTAGAGCGATGCCGTCCCGCACGACGTTTTGGGCCCTTCTCGGCGGGTGTCAGCATGTCAAACAGCAGTCCGCCGGTGATTGGCGTGGCTTCGTCCAGCCTTATGGTAACAGGCATTCCCAACCGGAATAGACTGCCGGAATGCAGGCCGACGAGGGCGTGCAGGGTTTCGTCGTGTTCGAAACGCTCGTCGCCCAATCGACTGATGGGAACAAGGCCGTCAGCACCGGTTTCATTCAACCGTACGAACAGACCGAAACGGGTGACACCGGTTATCCTGCCATCAAATTCATTCCCGACCTGCTCAGCGAGGTAAAGCGCGACATAGCGATCTGTCGCATCGCGTTCAGCGGCCATGGAGCGTCGTTCGAGTTGCGAAATGTCGCCCGCGATTGCGTCCAGCTGGCTGGCTTCTGCATCGGTCTGACCATCTTTGCCAAGTTTGCAAGCCCGTATCAGCGCGCGGTGAACGGTCAGGTCTGCATAGCGCCGGATGGGTGACGTGAAGTGTGCATATTTACGCAGATTCAGGCCGTAATGGCCTGGATTTTCAATAGAATAGATCGCCTGCGACTGGGACCTAAGCACAACTTCATTCACGGTCGCGTAGTGTTCTGTATCGCGCGCCTGATCGAGCAATCGATTGAAGCGGTCCGGACGTGGGGGCTCACCTTTCGACCATTTCATGTCAATCGTGGAGAGGAAATCGGCCATCGATTCCAGTTTTTCGAGACTGGGCGGTTCATGCGCCCGATAGATGAGAGGGCGACCTTTCTGCTCCAGTGTTTCAGCAGCGCAAACATTGGCCTGAATCATGAACTCTTCGACCAGTTTATGAGCATCGAACCGTTCGCGGGCCTCAATTCCCTTGATCTTCCCGTCCTCTCCGACTCTCACCCGGCGTTCCGGCGCGTCGATTTCAAGCGGGCCGCGTTTTATGCGGGCTTCTGATAACGCACCATACGCGCCCCAGAGCGGCTTCAATACCGGTTCAAGTAAAGGCTGCGTCCGTTCGTCGGATCGGCCGTCTATGGCAGCCTGAGCGTCGTCGTAGGACAGTTTGGCAGCAGACTTCATCCAGCCACGAATAAATTCATGGGATTTCTTTGTGCCGTGTTTATCGAACGCCATGCGAACAGCGAGACAGGGCCGTTCTTCATTCTCGCGCAAGGAGCACAAATTGTTTGAGATGCGTTCCGGTAACATCGGTACAACGCGGTCTGGAAGATAAGTAGAATTGCCGCGTTTCAATGCGCCTTTATCCAAAGCGCTCTCTGGCCGAATATAGGCCGCAACGTCGGCAATCGCGACGAGTACGACCCAGCCCCCGATATTGTTCTTATTATTGTCAGCACTGGCCCAGATGGCATCATCATGGTCACGTGCATCTTCCGGATCGATTGTAATCAGCGGTATATTACGAAGATCGGTACGGTCGCACATTTTTGCCGGTTGAAGTTTTTCAACCTCGGCAAGCTCGTCATCGTGAAATCCTGTCGGAATTCCATGAGAGTGGATGGCAATGAGACTGCCCGCACCCGGCGAATTCGCATCGCCGACGACTTCTTCAATAATTGCGGATTTCAAGCCGTGTCGCTGTTCCCGGGCGATACGACAAAGCACCAAATCGCCATTCCGGGCTTTTGCGGCTTCACCTTTCTGTGGCACCAATTCATGGCGCGAACGGCGATCAACCGGCTTGAGGCGCGGCTGTCCCTGATCCTTGATCAGCACGCATAAAATCTTGTGGGCGCTTTGCCCAAGTTTTCGGATCAGGCGCGCTTCATAACTGCCATCCTCCTCCGGAATAAGGCGAACCAGTGCACGGTCACCAACTCCCAAAGCCGGTCCAGCACTGCCACCCGCGGCTTCACCTGGCGCAACGCGGATGAGTGGCGGGGCATCGCGAGATTTCTCGGGCCGCGCAAGCAGTTCGCCGTCGGTGTCGCGATCGTGGATGACGACCACAGCAACACTGGGCAGGGCTTCTGTGAGTGCAAAACCGCTACGGCCTTCCTTGCGGATCAGGCCGTCATTCAACATTTCCCGGAGAGCGAATTTCAACGCGATCCGATCGTCGCCCTTCAATTTGAGCTCGCGCGCCAGTTCCTTTTTCCCGAACTCGCCCCGGCCGCGCCGTATGGCCTCGATCAGCGTTTCGCGCGACAGGTTTGGCGTTTCGGAATCACGATTGGCGGTCACGCTTTCTTCGCCGTCGCCTTCTTCTTGGCAGGCGCCTTTTTCTTGGCTGCAGGTTTCTTTTTGGCCGGTGCCTTGCGGCGCGCCGGCTTCTTGCCGCCTTTGGCCTCTTTTTCGGCGACCAGCTTCATGGCTGTTTCCATATCCATGGATTCCGGATCCGCGTCCTTTGGCAAGGTGGCATTGATTTTCTTGTATTTGATATAGGGGCCATAGCGCCCGCTCATTACCCGAACGGGCTCGCCATCGTGCTCACCCAATTCCTTGAGCGCGGTTGGTGCGCCGCGTGTGGCCTTTTTCTCGGCAAGAACAGTGACGGCACGATTGAGGCCGATTTCGAAAACTTCCTCGATATTCGGTAAGTTCGCGTACAGACGACCATGTTTTACAAAGGGCCCATATCGCCCGAGCCCGGCTTCAATGATCTCACCGTCTTCGGGATGGGCGCCAACGGTGCGTGGCAAAGACAAGAGTCGCAACGCTTTGGCAAGATCAATGTCTGCTTTGTCCCAACCCTTTGGAAGCGATGAACGTTTTGGCTTTTCTTCACCCTCTATGGCGACTTCGACATAGGGACCGAAACGCCCGTCTTTCAAATAAACGGTTTCGCCGGTATCCGGGTGATCACCAAGCGCGCCATCGCCTTCTGCGGCTGGCGTTTCGTCGGTCGCGCTCAAGGGGCGGGTGAATTTGCAATCCGGATAGTTGTCACATCCGAGGAAAGCCCCGAATTTGCCCAGACGGATGGACAGCCGACCGATATTGCAGGACGGGCAGAGCCGGGCATCCGAACCATCTTCCTTTTCAGGGAAAATGTGGGGCGCCAACGCTTCGTTCAGCGCTTCGAGCACCTCGCCGATACGCAGGTCGCCAATTTTTTCAACGTCCCCGGAGAAGGCAGTCCAGAATTCCCTGAGCAAAGCTTTCCATTCGAGATCACCGCGGGAAACGCGGTCGAGCTGATCTTCCAGGCCGGCTGTGAAATCATATTCAACATAGCGCTCGAAGAAATTTTCCAGAAAGGCGGTGACGACACGGCCTTTGTCTTCCGGAATAAAGCGATTTTTCTCCATTCGAACATATTCGCGGTCACGCAGTACGGTCAGTGTCGATGCATAGGTGGATGGACGACCAATTCCCAACTCTTCCAGTCGCTTGACCAGTGACGCCTCTGTGAATCGAGGTGGCGGCTGGGTGAAGTGTTGATCGGCATGTGTTTTCTGAGTCTCGGCCGACGCGCCAGAATTGACTTTCGGCAGGCGGGTTTCGCCTTCCTCGTCTTCGTCGTCGCGCCCCTCCTGATAAAGCGTCAAAAAGCCATCGAACATCAGTACGGACCCGGTCGCCCGCAATGCCAGCGACTTGTCCTGATTTTCGATGTCGATTGATGTGCGTTCGAAACGGGCACTTTCCATCTGACTGGCAACGGCGCGTTTCCAGATCAGTTCGTAAAGGCGGCGCTGGTCATCATCCAGATTCAAGTCTTCTGGTGCGCGCGAAAAGCTGGTGGGGCGGATCGCCTCGTGTGCCTCTTGCGCGTTTCTTTGTTTGGACTTGTAAATCCGTGGGCTGGCTGGCGAATAAAGTTTGCCATAACGGCTGCTGATGACGTCACGAACCTGGGTGATGGCTTCTGGAGCCATATCGACTCCATCCGTCCGCATATAGGTGATCAGGCCGACGGTTTCTCCGCCAATATTGACGCCCTCATAGAGTTTCTGCGCCGTCCGCATTGTACGCTGAGCGTTGAAGCCAAGCTTTCGGGCGGCTTCCTGCTGAACCGTAGAGGTCGTGAAGGGGGGAGGCGGGTTGCGTTTTGCTGGCTTCGCCTCAACGGCGGAAATGGTGAAGCTTGCTGCCTTGATAGCATCGGCCGCTGCCGTTGCCATGGCGCGATCCTTGATCGACAGTTTGGAGAGCTTCTTGCCTTCATAGGTCACAAGCTTCGCCCGGAACGGGGTCGACCCGCCAGACGTCATGTCGGCGTCGACGGTCCAGTATTCGTCCGTCCGGAATTTTTCGATCTCCAGCTCGCGGTCGCAGATGATCCGGAGCGCAACCGATTGAACGCGGCCCGCGGAACGCGCGCCAGGCAGTTTTCGCCAAAGCACAGGAGACAATGTGAACCCGACCAGGTAGTCGAGTGCTCGCCGCGCCAGATAGGCGTCGACCAATTCCATATCAACGGCGCGCGGATGGCGCATGGCTTCCAGAATGGCTGTTTTGGTTATGGCGTTGAACGCCACGCGTTGAACTTCGACACCTTTGAGAACGCGCCGCTTGGTCAATGCCTCTAGAAGGTGCCAGGAAATCGCTTCGCCTTCGCGATCCGGGTCGGTGGCAAGAACAAGGCGGTCCGCGCCTTTTACAGCATCAGCA
>BQJI01000055.1 GCA_021604625.1 Hyphobacterium sp.
ACACGGCAATTATTTCGGCATGGCGGGCATGATGGTTGCTATTGTTACCTCGCTGCTGGCCGCAGGCGTTGGATTTGGCGGACTCGCCCTCATCCTTGCGCTAATGGCTTTCGGCGGAGGCGCTGGTGCGGTCATTGCCCACCGCATCCCGATGACGGCGATGCCGCAACTGGTGGCCGCGTTTCACTCACTGGTCGGCATGTCGGCGGTTCTGGTGGCGCTGGCAGCCTTCTATCGGCCGGATATTTTCGGCATCGGCACGGCAGGCCATATCCACCAGATGAGCCTGGTCGAATTGTCGCTCGGCTCCGCGATTGGTGCCATTACTTTTTCCGGTTCGGTCATTGCCTTCATGAAGCTGCAGGGGCTGGTGTCCGGTGCGCCGATTATCTTCAAGGGCCAGCACTGGCTGAATCTCATACTCGGTGCCATCATCGCCCTGATGGTGATTTTCCTGGTGGGGTCCGGCGGTGATCTGGCTTTCGCATTCTGGGCGCTGACAATTGTCGCCTTCGTTCTGGGGGTCACCCTGATCATCCCGATTGGCGGCGCCGACATGCCGGTCGTCGTCTCCATGCTGAATTCTTATTCAGGATGGGCGGCAGCGGCGCTCGGTTTCACGCTCGGAAATACTGCGCTGATTATCACTGGCGCACTGGTCGGATCCTCCGGTGCCATCCTGTCTTACATCATGTGCAAGAGCATGAACCGGTCGTTCATCTCGGTCATTCTGGGCGGTTTTGGCGGCGAATCTGCAGGTCCTGCTTCCGACGGCCCGCAAGGAACAGTGAAGCAAGGCTCGGCAGATGATGCGGCCTTCATCCTGAAAAATGCTCGCAAGGTGATTATCGTGCCGGGCTATGGCATGGCCGTCGCGCAAGCCCAGCATGCGCTGAAAGACATGGCCGATACGATGAAGGCTGAGGGCGTGGAAGTGGCTTATGCGGTTCATCCGGTCGCCGGGCGCATGCCAGGGCATATGAATGTGCTGCTGGCCGAGGCCAATGTGCCGTATGACGAGGTCTTCGAGCTGGAAGACATCAATTCCGATTTCTCGAATGCCGATGTGGCGTTCGTGATCGGGGCGAATGATGTCACCAATCCCGCTGCAGAAGATGATCCGTCCTCACCGATTTACGGCATGCCGGTGCTGCAGGTGTGGAAGTCCGGAACGGTCTTCTTCATCAAACGCTCGCTCGGCTCGGGCTATGCGGGCGTCGAAAACCCGCTCTTTTTCCGCGACAACACGATGATGTTGCTGGGAGATGCCAAGAAAATGACGGAATCCATCGTCAAGGCGATGGATTAAGCGGCGGGGCGATGGATCCGTTCGCCCTCGATCTTATTGTTCGCGGCGCCATTCTGGGTTTGCTGACGCTTTATTTGCTGGTCCTCGGATGGACAGGCAAAGGCTTTGATGCAGCACGCCGCGCCGCGCTGCTGGCCTTCGGTGTTGCCTGTTACGCCATCAATTCGTCTCCGACACTGGGCCCGGGTATGCCGGAATGGTTGGCGCGCATTATCATCCCCTTCACCATTCTCAATCCCGTATTTCAGTGGTGGTTCACCGGCGCGCTGTTCAAAGACCGCTTTCCGATCATAGGCTGGCGGTTGATTCCAGCGGGCCTTCTATTGCTGAACTATGCGATCGGTGATCTCAACCCGTTCCGGATGGCGGTTCATGCCAGCCTGTCAATCGCCGTCTTCATTCCGGTGATCTGGTTGCCGCTCCAAGATCGGTCCGGCGATCTGATCGAGAGGCGGCGGGCCATTCGCAATGTCTTCGCTCTCGCCGCAGGATCACTGGGCATTTTCATCATGGTCAATGAATGGGTGACAGGACAAGTCGCCCAGCAAGCCTTTGCACTCCTGTTGATGACTATTCTGTTTGGGGTCGCCTTTCTGGCCCGTCGACGCGATCTATTGGCCCCGCGCCCCGCCCTGCCCGAAAAAGAGGCGCGTCGCCGGATGGCACCGGAAGATACGCATTTCCTCGACAAGCTATCCGGCCTGATGGATGGCGGCATATATCGGGAAGAGGGGCTGACGGTTGCGCGGCTGGCCGAGAAAGTTGGTGTGCCGGAACACCGGTTGCGAAAAATTATCAATCAGGGTCTTGGGTACCGGAATTTCTCCGCCTTTCTGAATGAGCGCCGCATTGACGATGCGCGGGTCTGGCTCGAAAATCCGGAACACGCCCTGACGCCGGTGTCCGGACTGGCCTATGATCTGGGATATGCCTCTCTGGGTCCCTTCAACCGGGCCTTCAAGGACGTAACCGGGCAAACACCCACAGAGTTTCGCCGCCAGAAACTCGCCGATTCCGTAAAAGCATAGCCGGTTTCGGAAATTCGCTGCCGGATTTTGAATTCAGAGAGCGCGGAAAGGCCAGCCGGACAAGGATCAAACCTCAAATGCAACGAGGTTTTCGATGTCCGACTTTATCATGTCCCTGCCGTCTATCTGGTCCGCCATACTGGTGTCAGACCTGTTGCGATACCTGATCGGGGCATTCGGAATATTCCTGATCGTCAATCTGGCGCTAGCCGGCGTTCTGGCGGGGCGGAAAATCCGGTCGGACTCGCCGCCGGTCAAGCAGATGATCACCGAGTTTCTTGTATCGCTCCGCACGGTTTTCATTTTCGCCACGGCGGGAGGGCTGCTGATTGCCTTTTTCGCCAGCCTCGGCTGGATCGATCTCTATATGGATCCCGCTGAGCGCGGCTGGATATACTTCTGGACCAGCACGGCCATTCTAATCGTGGCGCATGATGCCTGGTTCTACTGGACCCATCGCCTGATCCATCACCCGCGCCTGTTCAGGCGAGTGCATCGTCGGCATCACCGCTCACACAACCCGTCGCCATTTACATCCTATTCCTTTGATGTCGCCGAAGCGGTCGTAAATGCCGCCTATCTGCCCCTGATCCTGCTGGTGCTACCGACTTCGCCCCTGGCGCTGTTTATATTCACAGGGCATATGATGGTGCGCAACGCTATCGGCCATTGCGGCTACGAAATTTTTCCGTCGTGGAAGGGCACGCCGGTTTTTGGCTGGCTGACGACGGTGACGCATCATGATCTGCATCACGCGCAAGCGGGATGGAATTTCGGCCTGTATTTTACCTTCTGGGACAAGGCGATGGGCACGGAACATCCGGATTATGCAGCACGGTTTTTTGATGCCACGTGCAAGCCAGATCCGGCTATCGACGAGGCCATATCCTAGCGCCGGGTGTAGTCAAACCCTGCTGTGACCGGGTCGCCGTCATTGTCGAGTTGGACTTCGACGCGCATCTGGTCGGGACCGGTCAGGCGATAGGCCATGCCGCTGAAAATCAGGCTGGAGCCGTCCGCTTCGATGAACGGAAATACGGTGTGCTCGCCGGCGTCTTCCCACGTCGCCATTTCGCGGTCGAAGTGATTGAGCCGTAGCTCTCGACCGGTATCGAAATCAGCAAGCTGGAAGTATTCGGTGAAAATCAATTGCCCCTCGACCGTCAGCTGAAACATGCCAGACCAGTATCCATCCGGCGTGCCCATCCAGCACTCGACAACCTCGCCGCCCAGCCCTTCGCCTTCCCAACAGCCTTCCAGCCACGATAAATCGGCTTCGGTATCGGTAGCTGCCAGACTGGCCGCAGCCATTGCGATCGTGAATATTGTCATTTGCGCCTCCCTCCACCCAAGCGAACACCGGATACGGGCGCGGTGCAATTAACGTCTTCGCGAGCGTCACCAGCACCCTTCATAAACAATGACCTGAATGCCCAACGGGTCACGCAGATAGAGATAGCGCGCGCCCCAGGGGCGGTCTTTCAGATCTTCAGGTTCGATGTCAGCGGGCAGGGTCTTGATGAATTCATCCAGTGGCTCAGCGCGGTATTGGAGGCTGAGGCCGGAAAAATCGTGGACGATGTCGGTATAATAGATTTCCAGCAGCGCTTCGTCGTGGCCATTTCCAAATGCGAGGATGACGCCCTTATCATCGTCATGATCCCATTCCTCGACCACTTTCATGCCAAGAAGGCGCTGATACCACGCCTGAACTTCGGCAAGGTTTGGCGTCGAAATTTTGGTTTTCTGAGAGAGTTTCATCGCTTCTTTCTTGTAATCTACGTCGGATCAGGCGTCGCTCATCCACCATTCTTCGAGACGCATGCAGAGTGGGCGTTCGGAAAGATCTGGCGCGAATTGAAGGCGAAACACACCGTCAAATCTGATAGCGCGCGGCGCCGTTTTCGGGACAAGTCGACAGCTCCAATGGGCGATCACAATCTGACCTTCGACAGTCCATATATCGGATGAGAATTTGACATCATCCTGACTGGCACCTGCTCCAGCGTTCCAGTATTCGATGATCGCTGAATGGCCCAGCATTGGCTCGTTGAACGGACTATCTCGATAGCTGGCAGTTTCTGTGAACAATGTGGCCAGCAGTCCGCTATCGCCGGCTTCCCAAGCCCTGCCATAGTGCTTCAGCCAGCTCTCTGCCTGTTCATACTGCATGAGACCCTCATTGTTATAGTTTTTTCTTTTTTAAATGGATTGTTTAAAATAGCAAATACTTTATCTATTGGGCATGAGCCAAACCACCGACGTCTCCGAAAAAACCCGAATGCAGATAATTCAACTACTGAAACGACTCGGGAGTCTGTCCGCTATCAAGCTGGGTCAATTGCTGGACCGTACGCCGATGGCCATACGGCTGCAGCTTCATGCCCTTAGAGAGGACAGATTCGTTGCCGATAGGTCGTCGCCTTCAGGGCGCGGGCGGCCCACAATATTGTGGTCATTGACGCCAGCGGCTGACGAATTTTTCCCTGATGAACACAAAAGGCTGGCGGTTGATCTCATCGGCTATGTCAGAGACCAGTTCGGGGATGACGAGCTGAACCGACTCATTGATCGTTTCAGCCAGGACCAACTGGCCACCTATTTGCGCCGTATTGATAGAGAAGAACCCTTGTCAGCGCGGGTAGAAGCTCTGGCCCAATTGCGGACAGAAGAGGGTTATATGGCGGACGTCACGATCGACGGCGACAGCCTACTGCTTGCTGAAAATCACTGCCCTATCTGCGATGTAGCGCGGAGTTGCACACGCCTCTGCAGCAACGAAATTGATGTCTTTCGAAACGCGCTTGGCTCCGATGCCGACGTCACGCGTGAGGATCATATCATCAGCGGTGCACGGCGCTGCCTCTATCGTATTCGCGAACGCTCTGCGCGCTAGAGCTTACTGCCCCGCCCGCACCAGACGCCCGGGTTTCTCGCCCGTGAATCTATCGTCGATGACCACCGGCACGCCGGACACCAGCGTCGCGCGATATCCGCGTGCGCCTTGAAGCAATCGCTGCCCGCCCGCCGGCAGATCCTTGACCATGTGTGGGAGTTCAAGCTGCAGGCCGTCATAATCAATGATGTTGATGTCCGCCTTCATGCCCTCGCGGATGAAGCCGCGATCCTTCAGCGACAGGAATTGGGCGATGTCACCGGTCATCATCTGCACCGCGCGTTCGACCGGAATTTTCGGCCCCCGCGTGCGATCACGGGTCCAGTGCGACAGGAGATAGGTGGGCATGGAGGCATCGCAGATCGTGCCAACATGTGCGCCTCCATCGCCCAGGCCTTGCAGCGCCTGCGGGTGGGTCATCATCTTCATAACGTTGCCGTAATCGCCTTCCGTATAATTGTAGATCGGAAAATATATCAACTCCTTGCCATCGCGTTCCAGAACGGTGTCGTAGAGTTTTTCCATCAGCGGTATGCCTTCGGCCGCGGCCCGCGCGGCCAATGCGTTTTCCGGTGGCTGCTCATAATCAGGCGGATCGCCAAGCTGAAACAGTTTCGTCGCGACGTATTCTATATTCTCCATCAGCAGGTCGGCGAGTGGCGGAATGGAAGAACCCGGGCCGGACAATTTTTCGGTTTTCTCCGACAGGATCTGCGCGCGAAACTCCGGCGTCCTCATGATCGCGACGCGCTCCTCAAACGGTTTGTCGGCGATTTTCTTGTAGCTGGGATAACCCATGAAGAAGTGAAATGTGCATTGCAGGCCAAGAAAAACACCAATCCCGCGCGGCGCAGTCTGCACCCGCATATCCACGCCTTCTGATTTCATCTGCTCGGCTTTTTCGAGAATACGTGTCCACTGGTCCGGCGCGAAATCACGCTGCATCAATGACATTGAAAAGGGGCGTCCGCCGGCGGCTTTTGCGTAGGATTCCAGCACCGACCATTCCGCTTCAAACCGGTCGCCATCGCGTTCGAGATCAAAATCGGAAACGGCCTGAACCACGCCGAAATCCAGCCCCTCGAACGCTTTGGCAATTCCGGCAAGTTCGCGCGAGGTGGCTTCTGATGAGGGCGTCCAGTCGCCGTCGGCGGTTTTATGGACATCAGACCGACCGGTTGAAAAACCGATTGCGCCCGCTGCCATCGCCTCACGCACGAGCTCACGCATGGCGGAAACATCTTCGTCTGTGGCTTCTTCGTCCGCGATGGCCCTGTCGCCCATCACATAGACCCGCAAGGGATCATGACCAATATGCACGGCGATATCGATGGTGCGGTCCCGTGCTTCAAGCGCGTTCATATAGTCTGGAAAACTCTCCCAATTCCATTTCAGGCCCTCGGCGAGCGCCGTGCCGGGTATGTCTTCCACGCCTTCCATCAGCTTGATCAGGCGTTCATGGTCGGTGGATTTGACCGGCGCAAACCCAACGCCGCAATTGCCCATGACCGTTGTGGTGACGCCGTGACGTGAGGACGGCTCAAGATTGTCATCCCAGGTCGCTTGACCGTCATAATGCGAATGAAGGTCGAGAAAGCCTGGCGTGACGATACACCCAGTCGCGTCGATTTCGCGTTTTGCCGTATCCGGGCACGCACCAACCGCCACGATCTGACCATCGGATATGCCGATATCGGCCAATCGCCCCGGCTCTCCGCTGCCATCGTGAATCGTGCCGCCGACAATCTTGATATCATAAATCATGGTCTAACCCCCGAACCCGTTCAGGAGAGTGTGGCGCGAAATCCCTTCGGCGTTAAGCCCGTTATGTCTTTGAAAGCGCGCGACAAGGCGCTGTGCTCGGAAAACCCGCTTTCATGGGCCGCTTCGGTCAGGGAGCGGCCAGCACGAATAGAGTCGATAGCGTGCTGCACCCGCAATCGCGACCGATATCGTTTCGGACTTTGTCCCAGCACCCGTTTGAAATCTCTGTCCAGCTGGGCGATCGAGCACTCAAGATCTTCGGCCAGGACGTGAATATCCAACGCAACGTCCAGCGTATCGGCGATAATATCTGTCGCTCTGGCAAGACGTGCATAAATGCGATCTGCCCTCGCGTAGTCTGGCAGAGGAAACGAAATGCCGCGAACGAATTGTCCGCCGTCCTGCTCCATCCGGCCGCGGGCATACAAATACCAACCCGCGCTTCCGCCGGGTGTTCGGGTAAAATCAAACCGGTCAATAATGGTCCGGCCGCTCGAAATTTCGGCATCCAGCCGGTCATAGCGACGCACAATCTCATCATCAAAGAAATCGGATGTTCGACGCCCCAGGACTGTCGACAATTGGGGCTGTTCAAAAAACGACGTCAAATGGTGGTTGCCCGCGACATAGCAACAGCTTGAATCCTTCACGAACTGAAGACAGTCCTGCGCGCGGCGGAAATTGGCGGACAGGGCCAGAGGTTCTTGTCTGATCGAGATCATGTTGATCAAATTCAGCAGACTGCGCGTTCACGTCAAGACGAAAAGACGACGGGATGTCTAACATCTGCGTGAATTTGGAAATCGGAGGATGACCCGATGAATTATGTTTCGAAAACAGTTTTGACCGCAATTGCGGTCGGACCAATCTTGAGTGCGGCGGCCCTTTGTCAAAGCAACACACCTGCGCCCCCGCCGACGTGCTCAAGTGAGGAATATCGCCAGCTCGACTTCTGGGTCGGGAACTGGCACGCAGAGTGGGACAATGGCGACGGCACAATCGGTCAGGGTGAAAACCACATCACGCGCGACGAATTCGGTGATTGCGTCGTCTATGAACGTTTTACCGGCCCGGGTCTGAACGGGATGTCGGTGTCCACTTTTTTCGCACCCGCAAGCGTCTGGCGTCAGGCATGGGTTGATGATCAGGGCGGGTTTTTCTCGCTGATCGGGGGGCCTGACAGGTCGGGTGAATTTGATTTTGTCCTGAACAATGCGCGTCTGTCTGAAACCGCGCCGCATCGCCGCATGGTGTGGGATGATGTTTCCGAGGGCAGCTTCACCTGGCTTTGGCAGGGCCGGGCCAATAGCGATGAGGACTGGGCTGACCTCTGGGTGATCAATTATACCCGCATGGAGGAATAGCGGTCGCGCAGGCGAAACGCGATCGCCAATCCTAGCCCCGCGAACAAATGCCAGACCGCCCACAGGGCGGTCACCGCCGCGGCCCCGCCGAGCGTCGGGAACTGGGTCAAGAGTATGATCAGGCCCAGACCGGCATTCTGAATCCCGATCTCGAAAGTGAGCGCGCGGCGTGACTCCGGATCAACGCGCAGCACACGGCCCGCGACGGCCCCCAATCCGAACGCTGATGCGTTATGCAGCATGGCGACCGGAACAATGATCGCGCCTACAGCCATCAGCACACCCCAATTGCCCGCCACACCGAAGACGACGAGCGCAATCAGAATGAAAATCGAAAGTCCGTAAACAAAGGGCTGGATGCGCGCCGCAATATTCGGCGCCATGGCGGAGATGGTCATCCCTATCGCCAGCGGCAGTCCGAGCGCCGCGGCGGTCTGGAGAATGAAGGGCAGAGTTTCAATCTCGATTGTGCGGATCAATTCAGCAGTGGGGGGATAGAGGCTGGCCCAGAACAGGATGGAGACCGGCGTGATAATAAAGGCCAGCGCGCTCGATGCAGCCGTCAAGGATACTGAATAGGCTGCATTTCCGCGCGCCATCAACACCATCAGATTTGAAACATTCCCACCCGGGCAGGACGCCACCACAATCATTCCGAATGCAATGGACGGGGTCGGGGCGATCAGATGTGCGAGGCCCAGCGTCATGACCGGCAGCAGCAATACCTGCGTCAACACACCGCCAAAGAACATTTTGGGCCGTTTGCCGAGAAAGGCGAAATCCGCGGGTTTGAGCGTCAGCGCCACGGAGAACATCATGATGGCCAGGCTGATTGTCAAAGCCAGTCGGGTTTCTTCATTCACGGAAACACGAATGGCATCCAGTGCGGAAAGATCAGTCATGCAGGCTCCAGCAAAAACGCGTGACGGCATGGGGGGTGATTGGCTACAGTGAACACAGTTCACTGTCTGGGGGGAATATCAATGGTGAAACTTTCATTTGGCTGGGTCGTGGTTTTGTCGGCAGCGGTCGCAGCATGTGGAAGCGGTGATGATGGCCGCGACCTTACGGATGCCAACACGGATTTCCAGACCACGCTGATCGAACAACTCATTGATGCCCAGAGTGGGGATGTCATTGAAATTCCGGCGGGTGTCTATTCGTTTGACCGGTCGCTATCGCTGACGGTTGATGGCGTCACCATTCGCGGCGCGGGTATGGATGAGACCATTCTTTCCTTTGCCAACCAGACATCTGGTGCAGAAGGCTTGCTGGTTACAGCGAGCAATTTCACCATTGAAGACATTGCCATTGAAGATACGCGCGGTGATGCGTTGAAGGTCAATGAAGGCGAAAATATCATCATCCGGCGGGTTCGGACGGAATGGACGAACGGGCCGGACAGCGATAATGGTGCCTACGGTATCTACCCGGTTCAGACCACGAATACGCTGATCGAAGGCGCTGTCGCCATCGGCGCGTCGGATGCCGGAATTTATGTCGGCCAGTCGCGCAATGTGATTGTTCGCGATAGCCGCGCAGAATTCAATGTAGCCGGTATCGAAATCGAGAACACGATCGACGCCGATGTCTATAATAATGTGGCGACCAATAATACGGGCGGTATTCTGGTGTTCAACATGCCCAACCTGCCGCAACCCGGTTATGGCACGCGCGTTTATGACAATGATGTGTTTGACAATAACACCAACAATTTCGGCCATCCGGGCACACCGGTTGCCAGCGTTCCGGCGGGCTCGGGCGTGGTCATCAATTCCAATGACCAGGTTGAAATCTTCAACAATGACATCCGCGATCACCGGACCGCCAATGTGATCATCTCCTCTGTTCATTCGACAGGGTATTCCGGCATCGGGACGCAGGATAATTTCGACCCCTATCCAGAAACCATCCTGATCACCGGCAACACATTCGGCGAAGGCGGCGGCAATCCGGACAATGTCGAACTACAAGCCTTGCGGGTGATGATGTTCGGCCTCACCGGCAATATTCCTGACGTCTTGTGGGACGGGTTTGAAAACGCAGATCTGCACGAAAACGGCACAATGCCGGAACAATTCCGGATTTGCCTCGATAATGGCGACGCGCAAATGCTCAACGTCGATGGCCCGAACAGTTATTCCAATCCCCATATCGTTGAGGATACGGCTTGCAGCCATGAACGCCGGGCGGAAGTGGTCTTGCCGTTCTGATGCGAGGGTTTCTGCCACTTCTCGCCATGCTGGTGACGGCATGCGGGAATCAGACCCTATCGCCGGTCTTCCATGAAGAAGGGCGCCCCGCATTGCTGTCCGACTGGGGGATGCTATCGACCTCTGATGGTGTGTTGCGGCTTTCCGACGGTGTTGAACCCTTTGATCTCAATTCGCCGCTGTTTACCGACTATGCCGGGAAGTTGCGCACCGTCTGGATGCCGGAGAGCGTCACGGCACGATATCAGGAAGGGGAGGTGCTCGACTTTCCGGTCGGGACCGTCATCACCAAAACATTCTACTATCCGGTCGATGACGCGGGACATGTGTTGCGCGGCGATGGTGATGTCGTTGTATCAATGCAACCCGAAACGCTCGACCTTGACCGCGTCCAATTGATTGAAACGCGGCTCTTGATCCGCCGCGAAGACGGGTGGGTCGCCCTGCCCTATGTGTGGAATGAAGATGAGAGCGATGCGCGATTGATGCGTGCGGGTCATTCGCTGGCCCTGTCTCTGGCTGATCCGGATGGCAGCTATCGCGACATCGATTATCTGGTGCCCAATGTGAACCAGTGCGCGGGCTGCCATGCGGTCAACAATACAACGCGGGAAATCTCGCCCATCGGCCCGGCGGCACGGCATCTGAATCGCGACTTTGCCTATACGGGCGGGGTCGATAACCAGCTGGTGCATTTCATTGCCGAGGGCTATCTCGCCGACGCACCTGATCTATCGGAGATTCCACGCGCTGCGGTTTGGAATAGCCCCGACCTGCCGCTGAATGCGCGCGCCCGTGCCTATCTGGATATCAATTGTGCGCATTGTCACAATCCGGCCGGTCCCGCTGACACGTCCGGCCTGCATCTTAATATAGATGCGCCGCACGGCCCCAATCTGGGCGTTTGCAAACCACCGATTGCCGCAGGTCCGGGGTCCGGGGGGCGTCAGGTCGATATCGTTCCCGGCCATCCGGACGAGTCGATCTTCATCTACCGCATGGAATCCACCCGACCCGATGTGATGATGCCGGAATTGGGGCGGTCACTGACCCACGACGAAGGTGTCAACCTGATCGAAGCCTGGATAGCCGCGATGGGTGACGGGTGTTCCTAGTCACTGTGCGCCAGCGCGCGGTAACAGGAACAGCTCGATAATTCCGTCTCACCGAGGTGTTTGAGCAGATTGTTGATGGCTTCTGTCAACAATTGCCCGCGG
>BQJI01000056.1 GCA_021604625.1 Hyphobacterium sp.
TCGAGGCCCGACTGCAGCATGGCCAGCATTTTATACCAGGTTTCAAACATCTCGCGGCCATAGACGCCTTTGACTGTGATCGCCTTCAGCACCAGCTTGCCAAAATCAACCTCGATGGGTTTTGACGGCAGGCCGAGCATGGCAATCTTGCCGCCCATCACCATGACATCCAGCATTTGCCCGAAAGCCTGAGGCGCGCCAGACATTTCCAGCCCGACATCGAAACCTTCGCGCATTTTCAGCGACGCCATCACATCTTTCAGATCCTGATTGGCAACATTCACCGGTGTCAGGTTTGGCACGACTTGTTCGGCCAGCGCCAGCCGATCCGGATTAATATCGGTCAAGACGACATGGCGCGCCCCGACATGGCGGGCAATCGCGGCCGCCATGATCCCGATCGGCCCGGCACCAGTGACCAGGACATCCTCGCCGATCATGTCGAATTGAAGCGCGGTATGCACAGCATTGCCGAGCGGATCAAGGATGGCACCGATTTCGTCCGGCACATCATCCGGCAAAGGCACGACGTTGAACGCCGGCAATTGCATGAATTCGGCAAACGCACCGGGAATATTAACGCCGACGCCCTTTGTGTCGGGGTCGAGGTGGAACTTCCCCGCTCTCGCTGCGCGCGAGCTCGCACCCACCACATGGCCCTCACCGGACACGCGCTGGCCGACCTTCACCCGCGTCACGTCGGAACCGATGGCTTCAATCACACCGGCATATTCATGGCCAACAATCATCGGCGTTGGCACATTCTGTGATGCCCAACCATCCCAGTTATAGATGTGAATATCCGTACCGCAGATTGCGGTCTTGCGGATTCTGATCAACACATCATCCGGCCCGACCTCAGGCCTGACGGCATCGTCAATCATCCAGATTCCGGTTTCAGGTTTCGACTTTGCGAGGGCTTTCATGAGAACCCATCTCCGTTTTGAAGCTTGTCCGCAGATATATCATTGCTGTCAGCAAAATCGTCAAAAAGAACAGTGCCAACGGTATGGTCAAGCGTTCGGTAACGACCGGATCACCACCCATAATCGCCGCCGCAATAATCAACCCACCGGCCAACAGTCCCGGCAGGCCAAGAATGGGGCGTTTCGTCAGATATAGCGTGACTGAAAAGACCAGAGCATACGCCGCGATCAACAGCCATTTGATCCAGGTGGCCGCCGCAAGATCAGGTAAATAGCTCGCAGCGGCAACGCCCTCGTCCATCGATGCAAGCATTGCATTGATCACGGCATTTTCATTCCAGTCGGCGAAAATCGTTGCGAGGGCTATAATCCCGCCGAAGGCGGCAAATTTCTGACCCCGAAAAAACGCGCCGGCAAAGAACCAGAAGGCCAATCCTGCATAGGCAATCGGAAACCAGAAATCGAGCGTTTGAACGCGTTGCAATTCCGCCCGCAGCTCCGCCCCGTTTTCACCTTCCAGAAAGGCCAGGTCGGCCTCGCTTCCCGCAAATTCCAACGCAATCATTGGCGTTTGAAAACCATCGGACATCGGAGCGCCCGGCGCGGGGGCATCGCCACCCATTTGCACGATCACGATGATTGTCCACACCGCGAAAAATACCGAAGCGATAAAACAGATGCGTGCCAGCCTGATCATGGAAATGCCTCCCCGTCTGGTAACGCTAGACGGCATTCACCAGAATGAGAAGCTGGATACTAGCATCGTGCAAGTGAGACACGGCACACACACCGTCATCCTCCGGCTTGCGTGCCCTCGTGAAAACGGGGGGCCGGAGTGTCTCAATCAAATGAGTCGCCCCGACCACGAGATGCTCCGGACAGGCCGGAGCAAATCGCGGGATTGGGCTGGATCGGAGTTAACCCTCCGCAGCACTCACGGGCGGGAATATCCGGGCCATGGGACCAGCATCAGGAACCGGCGCCAGCAATATACGCCGCACCGGATTCCAGGCCGCGCCCAGCAGCACCACAACGCCGCCCAGCAACAGCAAGGTAACGGCAATCACGGCACCAGCGCCCAGCCCTGATCCGCTGACGATAACACCAATGGAAATACCTGCGGTCAGAAGTCCCGAAACAATCAAAGCGCGGCGATTGATCAATAGAGACACCAGCGCAAACAGGGCAATCACAATCAAAGCCACCACAGCCAGTTGCGCCGCATTGTCATTGTCGGCACCCATTGCCAGCAAGAGATTCATCTGTTCTGGATTGGCAAAATCTGCCTCGTCAAACGTCCATCCGATCTGCACGACATTCAGCACCGCCATCAGCAAGATCGGTGCGGCAAAAAAGTGCAACCAGAACGCCGTTCCGGAAAGGCGCGTTGACCGTCCCGGATCGCGCGCATCGAAGATTATCCCGGCCAGCAATAACGCACCACCAATGGCAACATTGATGGCGGGCGCGTAAACACCCGCTGTGTAGGGATCTATTGTCAACAGGGCCAACGACGCCAGTACGGCCAATGCAACACCCACCAGACCGCCTGCGAAGGGAAGACGGAAACTGAAATAATACATCGAAACCGGGATCAGGGCCGCCAGTCCCGCCACAACCGGCAGGAGCCGCAACGACCACGGAATTTGGGCCAGTACCGAACTGATGGCATCGCGGGTGATCCCGTCGCTTTCGGGTTCAACGAAATTGGCAAACATGTCCTCGCCGATACCCGCTCCGTGGATCAGAAACTGGATATACGCCCAGACCAGAATCACGGTCGTGGCGGCGCTGAAAGCTCCACACAGAACGATGCCCGGCAATATTCGTCGCTGATGCCCGACCAGCAAGGCGGACAGGAACCAGACAATCATGGCAAATCCGGCGATCAGGCCCATCAGGGCCATTTGCCAACGCAGACTGCCCTCCTCCAGACCCAGGCCGGACATGATTTGAGCGGTGCCAATCATCAAACCGCCAAGCAAGATCACGACGCCAATCGTGGTGAAAATATCATGGAAATTGTTCAGAAACGGCAGCATTTCGTCCGATGGACGCGCACTGCTGGCGGACGCCACATCGGCCGCATTTTCATTGAGTGTCTCAGACATCAAAACCTCCTCGGCAAAACCCCTTGCCGTCTTGATGCCCCCCAGCGGTAATACAGATGCAAATTTGTTTCCCGGGCAAACCTGCTCACAAAACCGGTACAGGAATAAGGCAGATTGGTCACGCGAAATCAGATAACGCCCAATTCCTTGCCTACTTTCGTAAACGCCGCAATCGCGCGGTCGATTTGCTCCGGCGTATGGGCTGCGCTCATCTGTGTGCGAATACGCGCTTTGCCCTTGGGCACGACAGGGAAGAAGAAGCCGATGACGTAAACGCCTTCTTCCATCAGGCGATTGGCCATTTTCTGGCTCAGCGCGGCATCGCCCAGCATCACCGGAATGATGGGGTGCTCGCCCGGCAGAAGATCAAACCCCGCCTCGGTCATGCCCTTACGGAAGCGTTTGGCATTCTCGAACAGACGCGCGCGCAGATCATCGCCATTGGCGACCATATCGAGCGCTTTCAGTGACGCGCCCGCTATCGAAGGGGCGAGCGAATTTGAAAACAGATAAGGGCGGGATCGTTGGCGCAAGAGGTCGATCACTTCCTGCTTGGCAGCAGTAAAGCCGCCCATCGCCCCGCCGAGCGCTTTGCCAAGTGTGCCGGTAATAATATCCACACGGCCCATCACCCCGCAATGCTCCGGCGTTCCCCGACCTTTCGCACCCATGAAGCCGTGCGCATGACAGTCATCCACCATGACCAGCGCGCCATACTTGTCCGCCAGATCGCAAATGCCTTTCAGATTGGCGATATAGCCATCCATGGAAAACACGCCGTCCGTTACGATCAGCTTGTGGCGCGCACCGGCAGCATCAGCGGCTTTCAGCTGCGCTTCCAGATCATCCATGTCGGAATTCGCATAGCGGAAACGCTTCGCCTTGCAGAGCCGAACGCCATCAATGATGGAAGCATGGTTCAGCGCATCGGAAATAATGGCGTCATCTGCGTCCAGAAGTGGCTCGAACACGCCGCCATTGGCGTCAAATGCGGCGGCATAAAGGATTGAGTCCTCCTGCCCGGTGAATTTCGCGATGGCCCTTTCCAGCTCGCGGTGAATTGTTTGGGTTCCGCAAATGAACCGAACCGATGCCACACCAAATCCGAATTCGTCGAGCGCGTCCTTGGCCGCCGCTATCAGCTCCGATCGATTCGCCAGGCCCAGATAATTATTCGCGCAGAAATTAATGACGTGATCGAGGCCGCCATTCCGCTCGACGTTGATTTCTGAAAACTGTTGCGACGCGATCACCCGTTCCCGTTTGTACAGGCCATCAGCCTCGATTTCTTTCAAAGTCGACTGGATCTGCGAGAAAAAAGCATCGGACATGTCGGTCTCCATCGGATTGGCCGACGAGACATAACCGCAGGCGCATCTGCATTCAATCACGCAGATTTGGCAGTTGTGACCTGAATTCCTGCCCGATCATCTTGGCACTGCCCGCAATCTGGTCTTAGTTGGCATCAGTGTTTCGCCGGGAGGGATCAAAGCGCGTTATCCGCTTTGAAGATTTGAATGGGCATGAAGCCAACGGATACGAGCGATCCGGAATATTTTCTCAAAGTTGTCGATTGCCAGCATGCCTGCCCGGCCCACACGCCGGTGCCGGACTATATCCGGCTGATCGCACAAGGGCGCTATACCGACGCCTATATGATGAACCGGCGATCGAATGTCTTTCCGGGTATTCTTGGCCGCGTTTGCGACCGTCCGTGCGAGCCGGCCTGCCGTCGCACCCGGGTCGAGGACGAACCCGTCGCGATTTGTCGCCTGAAACGCGTTGCGGCTGACCATCGCGATGAGGTCAAACACCTCATGCCGGACGTCATGCCGAAAAACGGAAAGAAAATCGCGCTGATTGGCGCCGGTCCCGCTTCCCTCACCGTTGCCAACGATCTGGCACCACTGGGTTATGACTGCACAATCTTCGAAGCGCTGGAGAAACCCGGCGGCCTGATGATTTCCAACATCCCCTCCTTCCGCCTGCCGGAAAAAGTGCTGGATGACGAGATCGGCTACATTCTCGATATGGGCGTCAAATTGAAAACCGGTCACTGGATCGATTCAATGAAGTCACTGCTGGATGAGGACTATGACGCCGTCTTTGTCGGATCTGGCGCACCCAAGGGCAAGGATCTGAGCCTGCCCGGCCGTGATGAGGCATCAGACAACATTCACATCGGCATTGAATGGCTCGAATCCGTCGCCTTCGATCACATCGAGGAAATCGGCAAGAAAGTGCTGATCATTGGCGTCGGCAATACGGCGATGGATTGCTGCCGGACATCGCTCCGCCTCGGCTCCGATAGCGTCAAGGTTATGGCGCGCAAGCCGCGTGAATTCTTCAAGGCTTCGCCCTGGGAACTAAAAGACGCCGAGCACGAAAACGTCGAAATTATCGTCAATCACTCGCCAAAAGCATTTGTGACTGAAAACGGCAAACTGACCGGCATGACATTCGAATTGATGGAATATCAGCTTGATGACACGGGTCGCATCACCGACACCAAAGTGACCGGCGAAACCACCATTCCTTGCGACGATGTGATTCTGGCCATCGGTCAGGACAACGCCTTCCCCTGGATCGAGCGCGACATCGGGATGGAATTCGACAAGTGGGAAACGCCTGTTGTCGACAAAACCACTTTTGAATCCACGCGCAAAGGCGTATTTTTCGGCGGCGATGCCGCCTTCGGGCCGCTCAACATCATCTGGGCAGTAGAGCATGGCCATCAGGCCGCGATTTCCATCCACAAGCATTGCATGGATGAGGATGTCACCGATCGCTTGCCACGCGGGCTCAATCTGGAAACCGCGAAAATGGGACCCAATGAATGGTCCTATTCCAATGATTATGATGACGATGCCCGCAGCGATATGCCGGAAGTCGATCTGGTCGAGCGATTCAAGACGCTCGACGTTGAAGTCGAACTTGGATTTACGGCGGAACAGGTAAAAACCGAGGTCGAGCGCTGTCTGAATTGCGATCTGCAAACCATTTTCACCGCGCCGGCTTGTATCGAATGCGACGCTTGCATCGACATTTGCCCGGTCAATTGCCTGACCATCGCCGAGAATGGCGAGGAAGCCGATCTTCGCACCCGGTTGTCAGCGCCCGCAGAAAATCTCGATCAAGCGCTGTATATTTCAGCAGACTTGCCCAATACCGCCCGCGTCATGGTCAAGGATGAAGATCTATGTCTGCATTGCGGGCTATGCGCCGAGCGTTGTCCTTCCGCCGCGTGGGATATGCAGAAGTCCACCATTTTCCTGCCGCATGCCGATGACGAGCGTGCCGCAATTGCCAGCCGGAGAGCGGCAGAATGAACGTGCAGACACAACCTGAAACCGCCCGCTCTTCAGCGGTGAAGATCAACGACTTTGTCCTCAAGATCGGCAATGTAAACGGCACCGGCTCGGCCAGCGCCAATGGCTTGTTGATGAAGGCCATCTTCCGGATGGGCGTGCCTGTGGTCGGTAAAAATCTGTTCCCGTCCAATATTCAGGGATTGCCAACCTGGTATGAGATACGTGTCTCGAAAGATGGCTGGACGGCGCGATCCGGAAATATCGACCTCATGGTGGCGATGAATCTGGAAAGCTATGAGCAGGATTTGAAATCTGTCTCGCCGGGCGGTGCATTGCTTTACGATTCGACCTGGCCACGTCCCAAGCTTCACGGCCGCGACGATGTCACCGTCATTGGTGTGCCTCTTGCGAAAATGACGAACACCGAATTTGCCAATGCGCGAACTCGCGTTTTGATGAAAAACATGGCCTATGTCGGCGCGGTGGCAGCTCTGACGGGCATTGATATGGCCGTCATCCAGTCGCTCGTGGAAGAAACTTTCAAGGCCAAGCCAAAACTGTTCGCGCCAAACATGAAAGCGCTCATGCTCGGCCACGATTACATCACCCGGAATTATGACGCCCTGCCGCTCCACGTCGAGCCCATGGATGCGACCAAAGGCAATATTCTGATTGAAGGTAATGATGCCGCGGCACTTGGCTGTGTCTATGCCGGCGCGACTTTCGGTGCGTGGTATCCGATCACGCCCTCCACCTCCTTGATGGACGGGTTCAAAAGCCATTGCCAGAAGCTGCGCGTCGACCCCGAAACCGGCAAGAACAATTATTGCATCATCCAGGCCGAGGACGAATTATCGGCCATTGGCATGGTCATCGGCGCCAACTGGAATGGCGCGCGCTCTTTCACGCCGACATCCGGGCCCGGCATTTCCCTGATGAGCGAATTTATCGGCTTTGCCTATTACGCCGAAGTGCCCGCCGTACTGTTCGATATCCAGCGCGTTGGTCCCTCTACAGGAATGCCGACGCGAACCCAGCAGGGCGACATCACCCTCGCCGCCTATGCCAGCCATGGCGATACCAAACATATCGTGCTTTTTCCGGCGGACCCGAAGGAATGTTTCGAACTGGCCGTCGATGCGTTCGACGCAGCCGAGCGCTATCAGACGCCCGTTTTTGTGCTGTCCGATCTGGATATCGGTATGAATGAATGGATGGTCCCGCGCCTCGAATGGGACGATGCGCGTCGCCCCGATCGCGGCAAGGTCCTGAACGCCGAACAACTCGATAAAATTGAAAAATTCTATCGTTATATGGACGTCGACGGGGACGGTATTCCTTACCGGACAATTCCGGGTGAACATCCCAAGGGCGCCTTCTTTACCCGCGGCTCGGGGCATACCAAATTTGGCGGTTACACCGAGGATTCTGCCGCTTATCAGGAAGTCCTCGATCGCATTCTGCAAAAATGGAAAAATTCGGCAGATCATCTTCCAGCACCGATCATTGAATCCGCCGCTAAACCCACCCGGCGGGCAATCCTGACAGTCGGTGGCTGCGACGGCGCGGTCCGTGAAGCCATCGCACGAATGGCAGAAACAGGGCTCCATTTCGATTATCTGCGGGTAAAGGCTTTCCCGTTCCATTCCGAGATCGAAACTTTTATTGCGGCCCACGAGACGGTTTTCGTCGTTGAACAAAACCGCGACGGCCAGCTGCGCCAGCTTCTGATCAACGAAACGGCAGCGGAGAAAAAACAGCTCGTCTCCATCCTCGATTATTCCGGCATGCCGGCGGATACCGGACTAATCGCGCAAATGATCAGCGACCATTGCCAGGCGGAGGCGTAAGCCATGACCTCGATCAAAAAACCGCTCGTCGACAAACACCTGCCAAAAAACAGGCAAGGCCTGACGCTGCGCGATTATGAAGGCGTGGCGTCTACGCTTTGTGCGGGCTGCGGTCATGATTCGATCACGGCGGCCTTCGTGAAAGCCTTTCACGAACTGGATCTGGAACCGCATCGCGCAGCAAAAGTTTCAGGCATTGGCTGTTCATCGAAGACGACCGCCTATTTCCTCGGCCAGTCGAGTGGTATCAATACCGTGCACGGTCGCATGCCATCGGTTGCGACCGGTGCTGCGGCGGTCAATCCGGACCTCCACTATATCGGCGTATCAGGTGACGGGGATTCGCTGTCGATCGGTTTGGGGCAATTTGCCCACGCCATCCGCCGCAATCTCGACATGCTGTATGTCATAGAAAATAATGGCGTTTATGGCCTGACCAAGGGTCAGTTCTCAGCCTCAGCCGACATTGGCACCAGGGCCAAATACGGTGAAGTCAACGAGCAGAGCCCGATTGACCCGGTCCGGCTAGCCCTCACCCTCGGCGCAACTTTCGTGGCCCGCAGTTTTTCGGGCGACAAGGAACAGCTCGTGCCGCTGATCAAGGCGGGCCTGATGCATCGCGGTTTTGCGGTGATTGATGTGGTCAGCCCCTGCGTGACCTTCAACGATCATGCGGGCTCAACAAAATCCTACGCCCATACCTACAAATATTATCACCCGGTGGTTCACGCCGACTTTGTTCCGGAAGAAATGGAAATCACGGCGGATTATGCGGCCGGTGAAGCCATAACCATCCCCGTGCATAGCGGCGGCGAAGTTGTCTTGCGCAAGACCCCTGATAGCCACGATCCGCGTGATCGGGACGCCGCGTTTGATCTCCTGAAAGACCTGGATGGACCTGAAATTCCAACCGGCCTCATCTACATTGATGAAAGCCGCCCTGAAATGGGCGAGATGAACAATATTCCGGAAACGCCGCTGAATGCGATCGACCATTCAAAGCTCTGCCCCGGTTCGGACAAGCTCAAAGAGCTGATGGATGGGTATAGCTAGGGCGATCGATGAATGGGTGACAGGAATCGATATGATATTGAGCATTCAATTCATTGGCATTCCGCCGGGCGGTTGATCGTCTGCGTATCGGGACAAGTGCGCGAACGCAGTTTCAAAACCCAGGGCGAATTCAATGCCGGAGACTTTTGGATTCGTCCAAAATTCATGCCTCATGACGGGTCATTGAAATTTGGCGGGAGCTATCGGTCGATCAGCATTTCGGGCGACGCCTTGAAAAAATTTGTCGAATGCCACGGCTGGGGAACACGACGCGGCCGACTGCCTGCTGACAGTCTGTCACATTTCCTCGGGAAAACGTACGCGGGCGATTCCATTCTTCGCGAAATTCCCACAACGCCCATTGAGCCCCTACAACCGGCAACGGGGCTGGAGGCCATTGCGGCTGAAGTTCTGACATCGACCGAAGAACGCCTGGAGCAGATCGCCGAACATAACGGTTTGTCGCCATGGTCGTTTTCCCGTAATTTTTCCAAGTTTTACGGTATGCCGCCAGTTAAATACCGTATTCTGTCAAAACTCCACCATGCCATGGAATTGCTCTGCCATTCGAGCGACAAGATTGCGGCAATTGCCACTGAGGCCGGATTTTACGATCAAAGCCATCTTCATCGTGAGATGAAAAAATACTTCGGCGTAAAGCCGCGTGATTTTGCCTCATTGGCTCTTGGCTAGGATTGCAAGCCTGTCCAAGACTTCAAGAAAATCATCCTGCATATAGCTGCAATACAGGAGGATTCTATGCGTCTACTTTGCATGTCTATTTCTTTGGTCGCTGCAGCTTGCGCGCCGAATATATCACCCGCTGAAACGCCCGAAATCAGCGCTGAATTTTCCAGACTGGCCACCCGGCTGGACTCCATCATCGCACAAGAAGAACGCACAGGTTTTGCGGGACAGGTCGCCATCGCTCTGGACGACGAAATTGTGTTCACTCGTGCAGCCGGATTTGCCGATGCAGAGCATCATGTCCCGATGCGAACTGATACGTTGATATTTGCGGCATCCGTATTCAAATACGTCACCGCAGTGACCGTGATGCGCGCGGTCGAAGACGGTGAAATTTCGCTGAACGTGCCGATGAACACCTTTTTGCAGACGGACTCTGCCGAGCTCGACACGATCACGCTACAGGATATTTTATCGCACACATCTGGCCTTGGCTCGTCCTATGCCGCGGAATCCGAGACCTCGCGTGACGGCGCGCTTACCGCCATTCTTGCGACATTTGATGAACGTGCTGACCCCGGAGTGTTCCGGTATTCAAATTCCGCATATGATCTGGTCGGTATCATGCTTGAAACCGTTTATAAAGCGCCGTTTGAAAATGTCGTAGAAAACCTCACAGGTATTCATGAATACGCGGTGCCCTTTGCGTTCTGGAGCGAAATCGATCTGCTGGACCCTCATGTCAGAGCACAACCGATCCGCCCCACGCCGCCCGAACTTCTCAATCGAAACTACGGAACGATGGCCGCCGGCGGCGGGCTCTTTTCTGCGGAAAGTCTTGTGAACTGGCAAATCGCTGTGAAGCGGGAGATTCTGACGCCTGAGAGCTTGCAAATGCTATTTACGCCGCGCGCCTCAATGCGCATCGGTGATGCTACGTTTGGCGGCTTTCTTGTCGATCACCCCCAATTGGGTACCGTATTTCAGGCCCGTGGATATGAAGATCGGGGAGAAAATACGCTTCTGGCTGACGTACTGGATTGTGGCCTGACATTCGCCGTCATGACAACCGCCGGACCTGTGGAGGGCGACCAGCGCCCCGCATACCGAGAAATTATCGGCAATCAGATTTTTGATCTCGCGCTTGAGTTCTGCGCTGATCGAACAGAACACTAGATACTCGGCAGATCCAGTCCCTGGTCTTTCGCGCAATCCTTCGCGATGTCATATCCCGCATCGGCATGGCGCATGACGCCGGTGGCGGGGTCATTCCAGAGCACGCGCGCTATCCGTGCAGCCGCTTCCGGCGTGCCATCGCAACAGATCACCTGCCCGGAATGCATGGAATAGCCCATGCCGACACCGCCGCCATGGTGCAGCGACACCCAGGTCGCGCCGGACGCGGTATTCAGGAGCGCATTCAGGAGCGGCCAGTCGGCGACTGCATCCGAGCCATCCATCATCGCCTCGGTTTCACGATTGGGGGAGGCCACAGAACCGGAATCCAGATGATCGCGGCCGATCACGACCGGGGCAGATAATTCACCCCTCGCCACCATCTCGTTGAAGGCCAGACCCAGTCTGTCGCGTTGGCCCAGACCGACCCAGCAAATGCGCGCGGGCAGACCTTGAAAGGCAATCCGTTCCCGCGCCATATCCAGCCAGTTGTGGAGGTGCTTGTCGTCCGGAATCAACTCTTTCACCTTGGCATCGGTTTTGTAGATGTCTTCCGGATCCCCCGACAGCGCCGCCCATCGGAACGGCCCTACACCCC
>BQJI01000057.1 GCA_021604625.1 Hyphobacterium sp.
CGCCGCCGCGCTTTGTCAACGGCCACACGTCGGCGTTTTTCGCCCTCCAGAAGCGTTTCCAACGCCGCGGACCAGTTGCCTTGCGCCACTTGAGCGTCAAACAGTGCATCGAAGGTCCAGCTGGCCGATTTTGAATTTTCAAAGGCGGCTTTTGCATAACTGGCAGCTTCATCATGCGCCCCGCGTTCAGAGGCGATCTGGGCCAGGCCACGCTGGGCGACCAGTTTCGACTTCGGATCTTCCAGCATGGCTTCGTAATGCGCTTCGGCGCCGGGCAGATTCCCGGCAGCCTCGGCGGCGCGTGCTGCCAGAAGGCGTGACAGAGCAGGCCGGTCCAATAATGTATCGGCGCGGGCCGCCTGACGCACAGCAACCTCTCCTTCGCCTGCAGCAGCGGCGATCAACGCGCTTTCAAGGGCATCAAACCCTTTTTCCTTGCGGCGGCGGACATTGAACTGTCGGAATTTATCAGGCGCGGTCCAAAGTCCGAGAATGAGACGCCAGACGACGAGAATGCCGAAGGTCGCAATGAAAAACAGGCCCATGGCGAGCGCAAAAGGCATCTGACCCGACACGCCCAGAAAATCAAAACTCACGGATCCGGGGTTCAATGTCAGAAAAACGGTGACGGCGCAGGCGATAATTATCGCAATGACGACCAGTATAAGCCGGATCATGTCGGGTCTGCCTCTGTATCAAGCTGGCGAACCAACATCGTCATGCGAATGGCCTCCAGCCGCCTGTCGGCGAGTTGCCGAGCCATGGCCGCATCCCGCCAGTCCGATGCAGCTTCCTGAGCGTCTGCGGACAATTGACCGGTGAGAAGAATCGCGCCATTCAGATCGCCCAACGCCAAACGCTCCTCGATCATGGGAATTTGTTCTCGTAATCGTCGTGCGTCCGCTGACGAGTCCGATACCTCAATAAGTCCGAAGAAAACCCGCTCACTTACACGGGTCGCCAGGATTGCCTCGGCAGGAAAAGCGCGTGCGAGCATTGGAACAGTCATAATACCCGCTTCAGCCTGTTGGCGTAAAACACCGGTTTCCGATTCCGCGAAGCGTTCGAAATTATGAAGCGCATCGATATAGGGATGGCCGGAATTCACGGCTTCTGCCAACGCCATTAGTGCCAAAGCCTCTCGCGCCATGGTTCCCGAGCTGGCGGAAGATTCGTTGGTGGAATTTGGCGACAGGTTAAGCTGGTTCTCAAGTATTGAAATCCGGTCTTCGATTTCGGTCAGGTCGGGCAGGGCAATGCTTTCGAGCGCGTCGAGCCTGTCTGTGACGGAAGAGAGATCAGTTTGAACCACGGGCTCGGTGTTTTCCAGCGCCGCAATCCGCATTTCGATATTTGTCAGGTCGCCTATGTTGGCCGGTGGATCATTTTGTGCTTCCAGCGCGGCGATCCGCGCTTCGATAGCCTCGGTATCGAACCCCCCGCTCATCTCACCGATTTGATCGAGCGCCTGATTGGCGAGCGCCTGGATTTGTTGCACCGAACTTTCCAGCGCAATCACGCGAATAGGGAGGGTCGGATCATTTCCGGACGCAGACAATGCCGCCTCCAGCTCATCAAGATTCGTTTGAACACTCTCCGATTGAGAAGAGGCCTCTTCCAGAGCGGCGAGCCGGGCCTCTAGCGCCGAAGCATCAAATGCGACTGCCATCGGCGTGGCTTCGAGGGCCGCAATGCGGCTTTCCAAAGGCGCCGCTTCATCCATCCCATCCAGTGTCCACGCGACCCAGCCACCAATGCCCCCGCCTACCAGAACGGACAGAAAAAAGGTCAGGAAATATCCGCCGATACCGCCAGCTTTGCGTTGTCTGTCAGGCTCGGAAGTTTCGTCAGCCGGTTCGAACTCGGCATCAAGGGGTTCAGGTTCCGTCGGATCGCTCATATCTCTCCAGCCTGTGGCTGATTCGCTTTGACCTGATCATGCTGACGCCAGACGGTCTAGACGTCAAAGCCGATGCGGCTGAGCATATCAATTTCGTTCGGCGCTTCAGCGACTTTTACTGCTGCCCAGTCCGACCGGACCAGCCCGTTTGCCGCTGCATCGCTGATGGTTATTGCAATGACTGTATTCAGATAGTCGCTGAGGTCCGCATTCTCGACCAGCGCAGTGAATGCTATGGCGGCGCGCGGCGAATGAAAAAGCACTACGGCCAGCTGTCGTTGGCGGATCAGCGTGGCAGCGGCTCTCGGCAAAATCTCGGCAGCTTTGGCATCATATATGACCGCCTCATCCACATCGAACCCGCGAGCTTGCAAAGCCGCCGCAACATCACAAGCGACATGTTTGCCCCGTGCGTGCAAAAGTCGGTGACGCCCGGCCACCAGTCGGGCTTCGCACAATGCAATCAGGTCTGCCGCATCGCCGCCCGCTGACCTGACTTTACCAAATCCGGCCTCCATTGCGGCGGTTGCTGTCGTGTCGCCAACGCAAAACGCCGGAAGGTCGGTTTCGCTTCGTGCCGAAAGCCATGCGCGGACGCCATTCGGGCTGGTGAATAACAGGGCATTTGTACGTCCCAGCTCGATTTCGATATCATCTGCAAATTCAATATGTAAAAGCGGCGCGATAATCGGAGTTGCGCCGCGCTTTCGCACGCGCTCGCCGGTTTGACTGGCACCCGGTTCGGATCGCGTGATGAGGATCTTCATGTGGTTTTGATGACCTTGGCCAATTTCTCGCCTCCCGCACGGCGAATATAGTCGCCCAGGTCACGGCCCAGCTCGTCCGCCAGGTCCGGCGGACCGTTAACCTGATGCGCCCAGCATTCGCTGCCGTCGGGCAGAAGGGCTTGGCCGCGTATGGTCATGACACCATTCTCAATAATGGCATGGGCGGCCAGCGGCGTGCGGCAGGATCCGTCCAGCGCCCGCAGGAAAGCCCGCTCGGCGGTTAGGGCCTGGGCGCTGGCAAGGTGATTCAACAGGGCGGTAGCAGATGTCGCCGCCGCATCATCGCGCCGCACCACCAGACCGATGGCAGCCTGTCCCGCGGCCGGCAAAATGGTATCCATTCCGCAAGGGGTCAAATCCCCCTCCGATCGACCAAGCCGCTTCAATCCGGCGATCGCCAGAAAGGTCGCGTCGATGTCGCCCGCCTTCAGCTTTGCGAGGCGTGTGCCGACATTACCGCGCAGTGTCGTAACGTCGAGATCCGGTCGAAGCGCCAGCGCTTGCGCCTGTCGCCTCAGGCTGGCCGTTCCCAATCTTGCGCCTTCCGCCAAATCGTTGAGCTGGCAGCTTCCGTCAGCCGTCAGCAAGACATCGCGTGGATCTTCGCGTTCGAGAATTGCCCCGAGCTCAAGGCCCTTTGGCAATTCTGTGGGAACATCTTTCATTGAGTGCACTGCGATGGACGCGTCTCCAGACAACAGCGCCTCGTCGATTTCCTTGGTGAACAGCCCTTTCCCGCCCGCTTCGATGAGCGTGCGATCCGTCAGCTTGTCACCCGTCGACGTCAGGCCGAGGATTGGAAAAGCGTCAATGGATTGCCCTGTTGCCGCCATAAGGCGCGCTTGGGTCAGGCGGGCTTGGGCCAGAGCCAGGGGCGAATTCCGCGTGGCGAGTGGGAGGGGGGAACGCAAAGGCACGTTGCTTTATCCTGTAGAGGCAGAGTATCGACAATCTATGGACTTAGACCCGACATCGCCAGACATGCAAGACGTGCCCCTCACCGTTCTGGGTCTTGAGTCAAGTTGTGACGAAACCGCCGCTGCCATAGTTCGGCTCGACGCGACCGGGCAGGCCGACGTTCTGGGTGAGGCAATACAGAGTCAGAACTCGGCGCACGCGCCTTATGGCGGCGTCGTGCCGGAGATTGCCGCGCGGGCCCATGCCGAAATCATGGATGAACTTGTCGTGCAAGTCCTGGCGGAGGCCGACCTCTTGCTCGCAGATATTGACGGCATCGCCGCAACATCGGGTCCGGGCCTGATCGGCGGGGTTATGGCGGCACTGATGACCGCTAAAGGGCTCGCGCTGGGCGCAGAAAAACCTTTGATTGCCGTCAATCACCTGGAAGGGCATGCGCTTTCGCCGCGCTTGTCGGAGCGCGTCGACTTTCCATATTTGCTACTGCTGGTTTCCGGCGGGCATACGCAATTATTGATCGCGGAAGCGATGGGTAAGTATCAACGCCTGGGGTCCACAATGGATGATGCCGCAGGCGAGGCATTTGACAAGACTGCAAAGATTATGGGCCTCGGATTTCCTGGCGGGCCCGCGCTGGAGCAAATTGCGAAAACGGGAAATCCGGACCGATTTGAATTGCCGACACCGCTGAATCATCGCGCAGGATGCGACTTCTCCTTTGCGGGCCTGAAGACCGCGGCGCGTCAAATCTGGGAAAGTCTGGACGATCCGACAGATGCTGACAAAGCTGATCTGGCCGCGGCAATGCAAAAGAAAATTGCCGCTTCACTCGCCATTCGATCTGGTAATGCAATGAATTACTTCAGTGAGACATATCCTGACATAAAGGCGCCGCCTTTCGTTGTCGCGGGCGGCGTGGCGGCCAACCAGACAGTTCGAATGGCCCTTGAACACGCGGCAAAGGTAACCGGATTTCGGGTGGTCATGCCTCCGATGAAATGGTGTACCGACAATGCCGCCATGATTGCTTTGGCGGGCGCTGAGCATTTGCGGCGGGGCGAATTCGATGATCTGACCGCGCCGGCGCGCGCGCGCTGGCCTTTGGATGCAGTATCCGCCAGATTGGACCCCGCAGTCGGTTCCGGCCGGAAAGGACCCAAGGCATGAGTGAATATCAATCCATCGGCGTGATTGGCGCAGGCGCATGGGGCACCGCTCTGGCACAAACGGCGGCGCTTGCAGGTCGCGATGTCGTATTGTGGGCGCATGAGGCCAGTGTCGTTCAATCCATCAACAATCATCACCTGAATACCGATTTCCTTCCGGATGCGCCCTTGAGCGACAGCATTACAGCAACGGGCAATCTGGCCGACCTCGCTGGATGTGGCGCGGTTCTGGTCGTGGCACCGGCGCAGCACCTTCGTGGTGTGTTGAAAAACTTCGCTCCCCATGCGTCTGCCGCATTGCCGATGTTGTTATGTGCCAAAGGGATCGAACAATCGTCATTGAAGCTGATGACCGAGGTTTTGGACGAAGAGATACCGTCCGCCATTCCCGCGGTGCTCTCTGGTCCAAGCTTTGCCATCGATGTTGCGATTGGCCTGCCAACAGCGGTGACCCTCGCCACCAAGTATAAATCTCTTGGCCACGCTCTGATGGAAGCGATTGGGACACCTCGTTTTCGACCCTACTGGTCAGGCGATCTGGTCGGCACGGAAATCGGCGGCGCCGTCAAGAATGTGCTGGCAATCGCGTGTGGTATTGTCGAAGGCAGGGAGCTTGGAAAATCTGCTCACGCTGCGCTCATTGCGCGGGGTTTTGCGGAAATGACGCGGCTTGCCGTTGCGTTGGGCGCTGAACGCGAAACGCTGACCGGCCTTTGCGGGCTTGGCGATCTTGTTCTGACCTGTTCATCTCCTCAATCTCGGAATATGTCGTGCGGTATGGCGCTGGGACAGGGCGAAAGCCTGAAATCAGTCTTGTCTGCCCGCCGCGCCGTAACCGAAGGCGTGTCCTCAGCGCCAGCTATCGTCGCCCTCGCACAAAGGACCGGCGTGGATATGCCGATATGCGAGGCCGTGAACGCAATTCTTTGCGGAAACGTCAGCGTTGATGATGCGGTTGAACAATTATTATCCCGTCCCTTCACGGTAGAGGGTGAGTAAATGGCCTTCATAATTGAGGCGATGGACCGCATTGGCAGCGGCGAAATTCGTCAATCGCATCGTGCGGCACATCTCGCTTTTCTGGAAAAAGCTGGTGCTGACGTATTGCTGGCCGGTCCGGTTCTGACCGATGATGGCGAGATGGCTGGCAGCCTGTTCATCGTTAATTACGACTCGATTGGGGCGGTGCGGAACTGGCTGAAAGACGATCCCTATTCTTGCGCCAATCTGTTCGAAACGGTTGCGATCAAGCCTTTCAAGCCTGTTATCACCAATTTCGAGCGCTAAGGATGGATCTTCCGCCTGCCGGCACACATCTTGGCAACGTTGAAGACCTACCAGAGCAAGGTGGGCGCGTCGCTGATTGGCCAGGCGCGCCGCTTTTCCTTGTCCGCAAAGGAAAAGAAGTGCGATGTTTCTTGAACGTATGTCCCCATGCCGGGCGAGCATTGTCTCTGCCGGATGGTCGTGTCTTTCTGCACAAAGGCGAACACATTCTGTGTCCGGTCCACGGTGCGACGTTTGACGTTTTGAGCGGCACGTGTACGGGCGGCCCTGCCGGGGACTCGCTTGAATCTGTCCCGGTCGAAATCAGAAATGGTGAAATTCACGCTGCTTAGTCCAGCGGCACCATGCGTACCTCATTGCTGACAACTTGTCCGTCTGTCATGCCCCCGAGTGTAACAAATCCACTTCGCCATTCAATCAATCCGCGATGGTCCATGCTTCCAGCAAGTCCCGGGCGCGTAATGCGTTCAACGGCATTCTGCCGGTCGACAATAATCAGATCGACAGGCTCGGACGGCATGCCGTCATATCCAACACCATCATAGTTATAGGGGTTTTCGGTGCCGCCGATTACCACAAAGCCATCGAGGCGCTCCGACCCGGCCATAGCGGCCCGATAGCGTGCCGCGCCCGGAATCTGAGCAGAGGTCCAGTCAATATGTGTGGGGTCGAGCGGATCAATGTCCCCGCGCCAGCAGGCATCATACAATTCAAAAGTTCGTCGCATCCCGTCCGCAATCGGCGGAACCACCTCGACACCGCCGCAAATCAGTATTTGGCGTTCGAGAATGCCGCCCGCATGTCCGAATACCGGCGAGCCGGGCCAGCCTGTGGCCTCGGACCATTCGCCGGTCTGTGTGTCGAGCATCTGAGTATTCGCAACATTATCATGGTCATGCCATCCTGTAACGAGGTAGACATATCGATTTTCATAAACCAGAGCGACACTGTCATCGACTGGCAACGGGAGGTCAGCCATGCGGGTGTATGACGTAGAAACAGGATCGAATTGCCAGACTTCTGGCGTCGAGCGCTCTGATCCGTCCTCGCCCACCGTATAGCCTCCGAATATATAGATATGCTCGCCAGCCGTGGCAGCGATAGATGCCAGCCGGCCAATGCCGTCGGGCAATCCAGCAATCTCGTTGCACTGCGCGGTGTCGAGAGCGCAGGCATAGGCATTGGCCGTCACATCGCTCCAGTCTTTGCCGGAACGCAGCCCAGCAAAAGAAAATGCATGCGTCTGGCCCGCCATCTCGATGGCCGCGACCGCATTGTTTGAAACAGCATGGGGAAGCTGTGCGATGCGCCTCACCTGACCCATAACATCGGCCGGTGGAGGGTTCTCCGAAAAATAGAGATACCCGCCAGCAGCCACGCTTCCGATCAGGCCGAGCAATACCAGAATGCGGTTAGTCATTGGATTGAAAAAACGCCGTGGCTTCGGCAATCAGTGCATCCCGCGCGGCGAGCGTAATTGTTTCGCCTTTCTCGGGCGTCGCCTGCGAAGGGTCCGAGCCGATCCGGCCATCCGGAAACGTTTCCCGATAATCTGCAGCGTCGGCGAAATTTCCCTCGGGGGCAATTTTGGGCGTCATCTCTACGCGCTTCACGGATTCCGGATAGCCATAATAGGTCACGGCAACTTCCGAGGCTGTCGCATGCGATCCATCCCCGATGGGAAATATATCCCGGCAGGTTTTTGCGATGCCGGGCAAATCCCACCAGTTGCGGGTCTGCAGTCGATACGGGCAAGGTTCGCCGCCCAGTGACCAGTCAGAATAACTCTCTGCGATGGCGGCCTGTATGGTTGGCACATTTCCACCATGACCATTGAGGAAATAGATGTGCGTGAAGCCATGCCGAACAAGGCTGTCGATCCAGTCCTGCATGGCCGCAAGCATGGTTGAGGGGCGCAAGGTAATGGTGCCCGCAAATCCGAGATGATGTTGGGCGATCCCTACATTGAATGTGGGAGCGACCAGTAGGCCAGACGTCTTGGAGGCCTCGTGCGCAATGATTTCCGGGCACAATGCATCTGTTCCCAACAGACCGTTCGGGCCGTGCTGTTCCGTCGATCCTATCGGAATAATGATCCCTTTGGAGGTCTCCAGATAGGCTTCGACTTCCTGCCAGGACGATTGATGCAGCAACATGGCGCTTCCTTTTTTGAACAAGCGAAGGGCTACGCTCCGGCTGGAAACTTGGCAAGGGCTTCGATGAAGGAACTAGATCAGGCCAGCTTTCTGCCGGTACCGTCGAAAATATTCAATTTGATCCGGATTGGATTCGGCCTCGACGTTGGCGACGGCATCCAGCATGGTCGAAACTTGCGCGAGTTCAATTGCACCGACCTGTTTGGCGAGGAAATCAGTCTTGCGCGGGACAAGGTCTGCAGGATCCGCGACATTTGCAGAGTGCCAGGATGCGCGCGCCAGAAATTCCTCGCTCAACGCCGGCGTCACACCAAACTCAATTTCCATTCTGCTGCGGATCGTTTGCTTGTGTTCTTTGGTAACCTCACCGCCTGCGCGCGCCATGCCCAGTAATAGCACCGCCGCCGCCTCGCGCGGGTCGTCGATTGCAGACAACTTTTGCCGGTTGGCTTTGGCTTTGAAGCGCATTTTTCGCGGCAGATTGGCCGTAGTTTGCGCAACGTCCTTTATGACTTCAGCACCTTTCATGGCCATATTTATGCGCCATGCAATTGCGCCAATCGCAGCCAGCAATCCCAGCAACCCCAGAGCGATATGCATCGGACACCCCATATCTGCCAACAATCCAAGACTGTATTCGTCCCGACGCGCCAATGTCCAGTGTTCACAAAACTGTGCGCGTTCACCGGCTTGTGTTTGGCCAACATTCAGGGAGGATGCGGTTTTGGCCTATTCGGGGGAGATACATGCGAATAGCTATTTCAATTCTGGCACTGGCGACACTATCAGCCTGTTCTGCCGCAAACGAGACTGAAACCGTCGATATGGCGTTGAGTTCAGAGCCGGGGGAGCATATCGTTTCCGCCGTGAACGATACTGCGCGTCCTGAATCGGATACGCAAAGAGATGCAGGCCGTCATCCGGCGGAAATGCTGACTTTTGCAGGCGTTCAACCCGGTTGGCGCGTCGCCGATATCGGCGCGGGTGGCGGGTATTATTCCCGCATCCTGTCCGGCGCGGTTGGCATGGACGGGCTTGTCGTTTCCGAAAACATGGACTGGATCGTCGAGCGTTTTCCTCAAGCGGATGCGTCAATAGCGGCGCTGTCCGAGGAGCGGGATAATGTGGTTCGGCTGGTAACGCCGGTGAATGATATTCTGGCCGGTTATGATAACGAGCTGGATGCGGCTTTCATGATGCTGATCTATCATGATCAGGCCTGGGAGCAGGAAGGCTTTCCGCCGCCAACCCGCGACGACAGGTTGGCCATGAACCAGTCTGTATTTGACGCACTTCGTCCGGGTGGTGTGTTTCTGGTGGTCGATCACCGTGCCGAAGATGGCACCGGGGATACGACCGTGGCGGACTATCACCGCATCGAGGAAGCGTTTGTACGTGCGGAAATTGAATCGGCCGGATTCGAATTGGCGGCCACGTCTGACACATTGTCTAATCCAGATGATTCAAGGACAATTTCGGTCTTCGACCCGAGCATTCGCGGAAATACCGACCGTTTCGTATTGTTGTTCCGGAAACCGCTTTGATCACGTTTACAAATGTGGTAATTATGGAGAGCGAGCCGCGTTAGACCGACAGGTCAGACACGGTTAGGCAATGATCGGGCGGCCATCGCTATGCAGATGGGCCGCCCGATCTATTTGGGCCAAATCAAATGTTTTCGACGATATAGATTCCTCTGGAATCGCCCTCCGGTGTTCTGATAATGGCCGGTTCAAGCGCTTTCAGAAAACGCTCCTGTCCTTTGTTCGCTTTGACCGCCATTGCCGGCTTTTCACTTTGAAACACGGCATAAGCACAGAGGTCTGCAGCTTGAATCAATAGATTTCGTTTTGAATCCTGGAGCTGCGGCAGCTCGATCACATGCTGCAGTGGCCTGTTGTGAATACGGGTTTTGCGCCGGAACAGGCCATAGGCCTCTTTCACCGGACGCTCGCGACGCAAGGCCCGCACAAGTTTATCCAGCTGCATGCTTTGCGTTCGGTCGGCCACGACAAATCCTTGAGTGCCGCCGTGGCGACCGCGCCCTCCGGAACGTGCCAGAAAAGCATCGAACGCCCCTAGTTGGGCTGACCAGCCCGCACGAAAAACATCCGTCTCTGGTGGCAAATTCTTCTTTCGCACGCTCGTTAACAGAAGCCGAATGGATTTGATGCTGGAAATGCCTTTCAGCGCAGCTTCGATGAGCGCGACCCGGCGCGCTGCATCTCCTGGCCCTTTTCGCATCAGCGTGGAGCCGCGTAATTCATCGCTCGCCTTCAATCCAAATTGCGCGCCTAGCTCAGCCCGCAATTCGACCATGGCGGTCTCGATTTCCGTCCACTTTCCGGACGGCGCAATAAGGCCGGCCAGCACGAAAGCCGGGCTGGACCCCGGTTCCCGTCCGGTATCTCCAGACTCATCGACATACATCAGATACATGTGGCGCCACCCCTTAGGCCGCTCATTATGGTTAACACATGATGTTGCGTACACGAAAGCTGGCTCGCCTGACACGAGAAGGCTAAGCTTTGCCCCATGATGTTCTGGACCGCCTTCAAGGCCAAGACCCGACCAACCGCCCAGTGGTTGCGCAAGCGATGGGCGCCCGTTGCCGCCGCGGCGGCAATTGTTGCAACAACACTTGGTGTCATAACCGATCTCGACAGCCTGCTGGATGGCGCGTCGGCGACATCAGGGATCGAAGCCTCCGCGCTGGCGGAACGTGTTGCCACCCATCTCGAAACAAGAGCAATCGCGCGCGGTGGCGAATACGGTGGCAATACCGACCTGGAACAGGCTCTGGATCGATTGACCGCATCAAACGACAACAGGGTGCAAGCGGCGTTACGAGAGCTGGATTCCGGAAATTCGAATGCTGCGTTCGAGATGCTCGAAACAAGCGCTGTGCGGGCTACGTCGCGAAATCCACAGGCAGGCGCGCAACGTTATTTCGATCTGGGCGTTCTCGCAGAAGCCGAAAACCCGCGACAGGCCATGCAATTTTATCAAGCTGCGCTGGATATTGCCCCGGACAATGCGCGAACACTGGACCGTTTGGGTGTGCTGTATCTGGAACAAGGCGATGCGGATCGCGCCGAGGCCTTGCATCTAGAGGCGCTTGACCGGGCCCATGCGGCCAATGACGAAACGGAACAATCCATAATTCTCGGCAGTCTCGGATCGGTTTACTGGATGCGCGGCGACTACGAGACTGCAGATGCCTATTACACGCAAGCGCTCGAACTGGCCGATTTCAATGGCGACCTCTTCAGATCGGCACGACATCTCGGAAATCGCGGCCTGATCGCCGAAGCTTCTGGCGACACGCTGTCCGCGGAAGCCTATTATGAACGCGCACTGGCCCTCATGGAGGAGGTCGGTGACGCGGTTGGAATGGCTCTGGCGCAGAACAATCTTGGCAATGTCTACAGACAACGCGGCGAATTTGACCGCGCCGAAGACCT
>BQJI01000058.1 GCA_021604625.1 Hyphobacterium sp.
CCGACTTCGCGCAATTCTTCAGCCGTTTCGCGCGGTTCACCGCCCAGCGTCACCGCATTGGCGACGCGCTGTACCGTGCCGAACAGATTGGCCAGCACCGGCATGTCCATCGGTTCGCCGTTTTCATTGACGATATTTTCAAACAACAGGGCCGGGCCACCGGCCGCAAGAACGCGTTTATGAATTTCGGTGATTTCGCGGTCGGTCGAGACGCGCGTGGTGATACGTTTCAGATCGCCCCGGGCTTCCAGCCAGTCGATATAGTCGCGCAGGGATTTATAGGCCATGGGGCGTCCTTGAAGCTTTCCCCCAATCTGCGAGTTCGCGCGGAATTGTCCAGCGTTTCGCCTGCGGCGAAAGGATCAGTCAAAAATATCGGCTTCTTCCGGGTGTTTTTTCGCCCAGGCGGCAATATAGGGGCAGAGCGGAACGACTTTCACGTTAGCGGTCTTTGCCGCCGCAATCAGCGCTTTGACGAGCTGGCTGGCAATGCCCTTGCCGCCATGGGATTTTGGCACGCCGGTATGGTCGGCAATCCAGCGCTCTGTGCCGGCGCTGGAATAGGTCAGCTCGGCTTCCGCGCCATCGCCGAGATCGATCACGAAACGTCCACCGGTCTCGCCGGTTTCATGGCGGATATCATATTCACTCATGGCGTCAGACTTTCAGCTTTCTGTCCCGCAGTTTTTTATAATGCGGGCGACTTTCCTCGACGGCGGCTTTTGCCCTGTCGGGAAGGATATGAGGGCTGGGCTGTGGTTTTTCAAACCCGGTCGAGGCTTCAACCCGCTTATACCACCATGGCGCCCAGGGACCGTCTGTTTCGCGTTTTCCGGCGGGCCAGCTCAGCATGTTTTCGTCAAAGGGAATGTCGATCTCATCGCAGAGGGCGCGCAGCATGGCTTCGGGGCTTTCCAGCACATCCTGCCCTTCGATCACCGGCCAGGCCCGGCCCGTGCGCTGGGAGATGTTTTCATAGAGCCAGGTCTGGCGCACCTGTCCGATATCATCGGCGGTGACCGATCCGGTTGCGGCCGCAAAACTCGCCGCCACCTCGGCCGGATCGCGTATCAGGAAGATATGCCGGCACGCCGCAATCCAGTCGCGGGGAATATCACCTAGAATATGCTGGCACATATGTTTCTGGAAAAAGATGGACGATCCGTCCGGCGCATCACCGGCGCAGCGCGTGGCAATGTCGTTTTCATCCAGCGGGACGGATTTCAGAATCGTCTCGCGGCCCGGATGGTCGAGCCCGGTCTTGACCAGATATGGCCCGTAAAACGGTTCATCCCAGACCGCGCAATCGACCCGGTTTTCAAATGACCGCATGGTGGCCGTCGAAATGTTTCGCGGCCCCGACCAAAGGCAGATGCGGATTGTATCGCTCATTCCGCCTCGATCTTTTCGCGATAGAGCGCCTGCAGGCGCTCCACCATCGGGCCGCGCTTGTCGCTGATCTTGCGACCATCCACCTCTGTCACCGGCATCAGTCCGGCAAAAGTGCCGGTGGTGAAGGCTTCGTTGGCAGAATAAACCTGCATCAGGCTGAAATTCTTCTCGAAAACCGGAATGCCCGCCTCGCGGCACAATTCGATGATGACGCCGCGCGTGACCCCGCCCAGGCAATAATCGCCGGTCGAGGTCCAGACCTCACCCTTGCGGACGATGAAGAAATGCGTGGAATTGCAGGTTGCGACAAAGCCGTGCGGGTCGAGCATCAGAGCTTCATCCGCCCCGGCCTTGGTGGCCTGAATACATGCGGTGATGCAATTGATCTTGGAGTGCGAGTTCAGCTTTTGATCCTGACCATCCGGATAACCCCGGCGGACGTGGACGGTGAAGAGGCGCAGGCCGGTCTCCGCGACTTTCGGGTCCGGTGTTTTCCATTCCGGCAGAATGACAATCGTGGCCGCCGAGATGGTGACGCGCGGATCCTGATAAGGCGTGGCTTTCAGACCGCGCGTGGTCATCAGGCGAATATGGACGCCATCGCCTTCGCGCATAATGTTGGCGTCCAGCGTGTCATAGAGGGCGCGAGTTAAATCTTCGCGGCTGATGCCGAGCTCGTAGTCGAGGGCCTTGGCCCCTTCTTCCAGACGGTCGAGATGGCGGTCAAGGAAAGCAATTTTCCCGTCGTGGACCCGCAAACCTTCCCAGACGCCATCACCCAGCATGAAGCCGGAATCCAGCACTGAAACTTTCGCGTCCTTGCGCGGACATAATTCGCCATTAATCCATATCTTCACGTCCGCATTGCGTGGATCGTCGATATAGGCGTGTGCGCCGTTTGCCATCAGCCGAACCTCGAAAAATCTGGTGCGCGGCGCTCCATGAAAGCGGTGACAGCTTCATTGAATTCCGGCGATTGCAGCATTTGCGCGAAGATGCCGCCTTCGCGCGCCATGCGGTCTTCGGCGCTCTCGGACGGTGTCATCATCAGAGCCTTGGCCTGACGAACCGCGCCGGGTGATTTCGCGGCGAGGGCGCGGGCGCGTTCATTGACGAAGCCGGCGAGTTTTTCGGATGGGACAATATCGGTGATCAGCCCGGCCTCGCGCGCACGTTTTGCGTCCCAGACTGATCCCAGCATCAACAGATCGGACGCGGCGGCGCGACCCAGCAATGTGGGGAAGAGCAGGCTGGAGGCAAATTCCGGGGCGAGTGCCAGATCCACGAAAGGCGTCTTGAACGCCGCATTCTCGGAGGCGTAGGACAAATCGCAATGCAAGAGCAGCGTGGTGCCAATGCCGATCGCGAGGCCGTCCACTTCGGCAATGACCGGTTTTTTTGCGGTCATCAATGCCCGCATGAAGCGCTCGACGGGCGGCATGTCCTCACTACCGATATGCGGCGGGGCTTGCATGAAATCGACGAGATCATTGCCGGCCGTAAACAGGCCCGGCGTGCCACCGAGTACGAAAACCCGGACGTCGGCATCGGTTTCGCCGGTTTCAAACGCTTCAGCGGCGGCGTCATACATTTCCCGCAGCAGCGCGTTTTTCTTTTCCGGGCGGTTCCAGCGAATGGTCCGCACACCGTCTGTTGTTTCTACCGAAACCAAATTGCTCATCTGGAATACGCTCCGCTGTTTTTCGATGCTGCCATGTCTAGGCAAGACTGTGGACCAAATCCAGTTCGCGCGGGCGTCAACTTTCGTCGGTGACGATGCGCGTCAGGCCGTCATGGAGAATGTCGGCCACGTCATCACCGAGCCGGGCTTCGAGATCGGCGTTTAACTCCTTCAGTACTTTGTCGGCTCGATTAGCGGCGTCGGTTCCTTTTGCAGTCAGCGCGATCATGGCTCCGCGCGCGTCGGTTTTGTCTGTCGTGCGAGACACCAGTCCGGCCTTTTCCATGCGGTCGACCAGCCCGGTGGTAGCGGGCGGGTTCAGCGACAGCGTCTTGCTGAGCGCGCCGATCCGGCGCTCGCCCCGGCGGAGCAGCAGAAACAGCACACCGGCCTGGGAGGCAGAGACTCCAGCGTCCGATTTGAGGCGTGCATCGGCCTGCCGGTTCAGACGCCGGGCCGCGATCTCGATCAGCAGGAATAATCGCCGGTCAACGGCGCGGATTTTAGCCATGGGCCTTCATTGGCTCGATTCTGTGCATGCCGAAAGAATGTGCGTCGCGAAAATCGATCCGGTCGCCGCGCTGTCTCCTATTCGGAATCGGTAATAAATTCAGCATCGGCCAGCTGAGGAAAAGCCCGAATGCCGTCCTCGATGGAATCCAGATCCCCGACGATGACCAGCACCATGTCGTTTAGCGGCAGATAGTCCGACGCCACCGACGAGATATCGCCGTTGGTGACCGCATTGATCCGGTCGACATAGGTTTCCAGATAATCATCGGGCAGGCCAAAGAAATCGCGGCTGGAAATCTGTCCGATCAGCCCGCCGGTCGAAGCATTCTGAAGAATGAAAATCCCAGACAGCCAGTTGCGCATGCCGGTGGCTTCGTCGTCATCCGGCAAGTTGAGCTGAAGCGTCTGGATCTCGTCGAATATTTCCGAAAATGCTTCAACGGTGTGCTCGGTAACAATGTCCGCATTGAACGTCCAGTAGGACGAACCAACGCGGTTTGTGATGCCGGAGCCGGGTGAATAGGTCCAGCCCTTGTCTTCCCGCAGATTGCGGGTGAGACGAGAGGTGAATGACCCGCCCAGCAAAGCGTTCATTACGGTCATTCGGATTGCGTCATCCGTGCCGATTTCCGGAGCCGGAAAGCCGAGACGGATGGTGGTTTGCGGCGCGTCTTCACGATTGATCAGGCGCACGACCGGGCCGGGACGGATGGCAGCGGGCGGTACACCCGTTTCCGGGCCCGCCTCCCAATCTGCAAATGCATCGCGAATAGCCGCCTCCATGGCGGACTGGTCAAAGCGCCCGGCGATGTAGATGCGGGTGCGCGCAGCGCCGAAATGATCGACATGAAACTGCCGGACAAGGTCCATGGTGAAGGAGTCCATTTCGCCGACATCCGGCAAGCCCTCGCCATAGGGATGATCAGTGCCGTAGAGCAGGCCGACATAGGCTTCCGTGGCCAGAGGCCCGGCTTGCGAGCGCGCGACCGTCATATTCCTGATCTGGTTCTGGAGCAGGCGATCGAATTCCGAGTCCGGCAAATCGGGTTGCTGGATAATGGTCGCCATTCTGCGAATGGCATCCGGCCCGAATTCCGACAGGACATTGGCCGAGAAACTGGTGGTGTGCATGCCGACGCCGACATTCATGTCGCCGCCCATGGAGGCGAATGCCCGTGCGATATCTTCGGACGTTTCGCCGGCAGCGCCTTCTTCCATCATGCCGGCGACGATGTCGGCGAGATAGGTGTGCTCGCCGTCAAAAACGTTACCGGCCAGTACCTGGATGGAAATATTGACTTTCGGTGCCAGGCCGAAATCGATGAAGGTGGCTTCCAGACCATTGGCAAGCTGAATGGTGTGGGTGTCCGGAAGATCAAACGACGGGGCCGGGCCGATTTCCGGTTGCTGGCTTTGCTGCGCCTGTGCTGCGGAGACCGACAGTGATGCGACGCCGATGGCGATCAGTTTCAAGCTGGATTTCAACATTGTCATATCCTCCCGATCACTCGCCATCGCCTGATGGATTTTCACTCATTGTGCCGTCCGGGTCCGGAATGACGCGCAGGACAGACCTGTTGGTGGGCCTCAGATATTCCTGTGCGGTGGCCAGAACCAGTTCGGGCGTCACCTGATCAAAACCCTGTTCGATCCGGTTTATGCGCGACGGATCATCGTCAAATAGCGCAAAGGAGGCCAGAAGATCGGCCAAGCCAAAACGCGACGATGAATCGACGATGTCATAAAATTCGGAGCGCAATTTGGTGATCGCCCGATCCAGTTGTTCGGATGATATCGGCTCGGTCCGCAATCCTTCGATCACGGTGTCCACCGTCGCCATTATTTCCTCGTGCGAATAGCCATCGTCATGGATCATGCCGACGGACCAGAGCATGGGGCCGTTGTAATTATACATATTGCCCAAGAGGTTGATGCCGCCGAAGACGCCGGAGGCATAGCCTTCCTCGTTGACAATGCGCTGGGTCAGCAGGCTGTCATCGCCTTGCACCAGAATTTGGTCGAGCACGGCCATGGCATAGTATTCCGGCGAACCGCGTTCGGGCATGTGATAACCGAATCCGAGGGCGGGTTGCGGCGCCAGGCGGTCATGGATTTCGCCGAATTTCTCTTCTTCCTGCCGCGGTTCTGAAATATCGATCGGCGGCGCGGGTTCGCTGGCCGGAATGTTGCCGAATTCGCGTTCAATCCAGGCCAGAGTTTCACCGGAATCGAAACTGCCGACCACGGCAATCACCGCGTTATTCGGAGCGTAATAGGTATCAAAGAAGGATTGCACATCTTCCAGATTGGCATTCTCCAGGTCGGTCAGATCGCCGTAGAAATTATGCGCATTGTGCCAGTTTTCATTGGCCAGCATGGGAAGGTCGATCCAGATCCAGCCGCCATAGGGCTGGTTGATGACATTTACCAGCACCTCGTTGGTGACCACGCCCTGCTGATTTTCCAGCACTTCCTGGTCAATGATGGGCGCTCGCATGCGGTCGCCTTCGGCCCAGACAATGGCTTCCAGCGCGTTGGAGGGCACAACTTCAAAGTAGTTGGTGAAATCAAAACGGGTGGAGCCGTTATTTACGCCGCCTGCGCCGTAAATCAGGGAATCAAAATCGCCTTTGGGAAGGTTTTCGGACCCCTGAAACATCAGGTGTTCGAACAAATGGGCAAAGCCGGTGCGGTTTCGCGGCTCATTCCGGAAACCGACACCGTAATAAACGGCAACCGTTGCGGTCGGCACGGAATGATCTTCGGACAACACAACGCGCAAGCCGTTTTCCATCGTGTGATAACTCACATCGACCTGCAAACCGCTGACGGTTGATTGTGTTTCCGTGTTGTCTCCTGTCGCGGGCGTTGTCGCCGGTTCGCTACACGCGAACAGCGCCAAGGCTCCCAAAACGGCAAAATACCGGTTTGACATGAACGGCCTCCCTCTTACTGCGTCCCTTCAGAACGCGACCCTATGTGCATCCCGCCATGATGCGGCTGAAAGGTCAAATGAAGGAACTGATAAGAAAGGCCAGGGCCAGCAAGAGGCCGGTTGTGCGATTGCTTTTGAAAACCCCGAGGCAGGCAGACCCATCTTCGGGATCGACCTTGCGAATCTGATCGAACAGATGAAAGGCAAACGGCAGAATGGCCGCTGCAAACCAGACCGGTGCGTTGCCGAGAATGCCCGCCAGAGCCGCCAGCAATGCGGCAGCGATATAAAATCCCCATAACCATTTGTGCAGATTGGAGCGCAAGGCCCGGGCGGTGGATTTCACTCCGATAAGCGCGTCATCTTCCATATCCTGACAGGCGTAAATGGTGTCATATCCCAGCGTCCAGAACAGGCTGGAAATATAGAGCGCCAGTATGGCGGCATCGAGGTGTCCGGTGATGGCCGCATATCCAACGAGTGCGCCCCAGTTGAAGGTCAAACCCAGCCAGGCCTGCGGCCACCAGGTGATCCGTTTCATGAACGGGTAGGCCGCCACCAGCACCAGCGATCCGAGTGCGATCCAGATGGCCAGCGGTGGTAATTGCATCAGGACGACAAAACCGATCAGGCATTGCGCCAGTAAAAACAACCATGCCGACCGCAGAGAGACCGTGCCAGCCGCAAGGGGGCGATCCGCTGTCCGCTCCACGCGGCGATCCAGATCGCGATCGACGATGTCGTTATAGGTGCAGCCTGCACCACGCATGGCGATAGCCCCGATACCGAACAATATCGCCAATCCCAGATCGGATAATTGCGGGATTGCACCACTGCCCATGCGGGCCAGTAACAGGCCGGTCCAGCAGGGAATCGCCAATAGCCAGAAGCCGATAGGACGATCATAGCGCGCCAGCCGCAAGAACGGTCGGACGGGTGCGGGCGCTTTGTCCACCCAGCTTGCGGGCAGGCTGTCGGCAACCGGGCGGTCGGATTGAATGTCCATTGGCGCAAACTGCCCTGAAACGTTTGAGTCCGGCAAGAGAGTTGACGTTGCCGGTGCGGGCGCTTACCGCCATTTCATGTCTGACCCGCGTCTTTATTGCGAACACTCGCTGAGTGACGGTGCAAGCGTTTCGCCATCGCGCGAGGAAAGCCATTATCTGGTTTCGGTCATGCGCCGCAAAATCGGGGATAAAGTCATATTTTTCAACGCGAAAGACGGTGAATGGTCGGCGCGTATCGTTACAGCCGATCGAAAAACCGTAACCCTGACCGTGGAAACCTTGCAGCGGGCCCCACAATCGGTGCCGGACCTCGAATTGCTTTTCGCGCCGGTGAAAAAATCACGCACTGATTTCATTGTGGAAAAAGCCACCGAACTGGGTGTGCGACATATCCGCCCCGTCCTGACGCGGCGGACAATTGTCGACAAGGTTCGAATCGACCGGCTGTCAGCGCTGGCGCGTGAAGCCGCAGAACAGACGGAACGCTTTGATCTGCCCAAGATCAGCGAGGCGGAAAAACTGGATGCCGTGTTGCGTGACTGGCCGAACGACCGGATGCTGATTTTTTGCGATGAGGCCGGTGATGCGATGCCCATGCTGGAGGCTTTGCGCGACCGGGCTACGTCCAAAGCCGCAATCCTGATCGGTCCCGAAGGCGGATTTACGACCGAGGAGCGTGCACAGATACGCGCATTGCCTGTCACCCTGCCGGTCAGTCTTGGTCCGCGGATTTTGCGCGCGGATACAGCGGCAGCGGCAGCGCTGACGATCTGGCAAAGCGTGTGCGGCGACTGGACCGGGGGCGCACAACCGCGTGAATGATGCGTGTTGTGCCTTGCCCGGAACGGCCGGGCTACCTAACTAGGTCTCAGGACATGGGGAACGGCAAACTCTTGAGCGGATCATATTCAGATGGCGGCCAGGGGCCGGCAATCGAGACCATCGAACAGATGGCCGAACACCTGGCGACGGGCTGCAAGCCGAAATCGCAATGGCGCATTGGCACCGAACACGAAAAATTCGGCTTTTCGCTGGGCGATCACGGCCCGCTATCCTATGAGGGCGACGGTCCGACCGTCCGCAAAATGCTGGAAGGCCTGACCCGCTTTGGATGGGAAGAAGTGCTTGAGAACGGCAAACCCATAGCGCTGAAGCGGGAGGGCGCAAGCGTCAGTCTGGAGCCGGGCGGTCAGTTCGAACTGTCCGGTGCGCCACTGGATTCGGTGCATCAGACCTGTGCGGAAGTGAATGGGCACCTGAAAGAAGTCAAAGCTGTTGCCGATGAGATTGGCGCCGGGTTTCTCGGTCTTGGATTCTCGCCGAAATGGTCGCTTGAAGACACGCCGATGATGCCAAAGGGCCGTTATGGCCTGATGAAGGCCTATATGCCCAAGGTCGGCACGCTGGGTCATCAGATGATGTTCCGCTCGTGTACGGTTCAGGTGAATCTGGATTTCGACAGCGAAGCGACGATGGTGAAAATGTTCCGCGTGGCGCTGGCCCTGCAGCCCGCGGCGACCGCGTTGTTTGCCAATTCTCCCTTCGCCGATGGCAAGCCGAACGGCTTTCTGTCCTACCGCGCGCATATCTGGACCGACACCGACAATCATCGCACCGGCATGCTGCCCTTCGTGTTCGAAGACGGGATGGGGTTCGAGCGTTATGTCGATTACGCGCTGGATGTGCCGATGTATTTCGTCAAGCGCAAAGGCGAATTCATCGATGCGACGGGCAAGAGTTTCCGCGATTTTCTGGACGGGAAATTGTCAGTTGTGCCGGGCGAGCGTCCGACGATGGATGATTTCGATGATCACCTCTCGACGATTTTCCCGGAAGTGCGCCTGAAAACCTTCCTGGAAATGCGCGGCGCGGATGGCGGACCGTGGAACCGGCTTTGTGCCCTGCCGGCTTTCTGGACGGGTATATTATATGACAGCGCGTCGCTGGATGCCGCCTGGGATCTGGTCAAGGACTGGAGCGAGGAAGAGCGCGAGAATTTGCGCATTGGTGCCGCAAAGACCGCATTGAAAACGTCGTTCCGGAACACCACGCTGCAGGACATCGCGCAGCAGGTATTGGCGATGTCGCGCGAAGGCCTTCGCGGTCGGGCGCGGATGAATGGCCATGGCGAGAATGAAACGCTTTTCCTCGACGATCTCGATGAGATCGCGGCGTCCGGCATCAGCCCGGCGGAAGAATTGCTGGATCGCTATCATGGTCGCTGGGGCAAATCTGTAGAGCCCGCCTTCACCGAATGCGCTTACTGACAGATTCGTGACAGATTGAGACTTGAGTGACGGTTAACGCCGTGGTCAAGTGCGCCGCAATTCACCGGCATGTGCCGGAATTGGGGAGGTTTCTTTGACTGACACGACGGCTTCGGTAACGCCTGCGTCGCAGGACACCAGTTTTTTCGGGCACCCGAAAGGGCTGGCCATTCTCTTTTTCACCGAGATGTGGGAGCGCTTTTCCTATTACGGAATGCGCGGCCTGCTGATCATTTATCTGACACAGCATTTCCTGTTTTCAGATGAACGTTCGACGATCATCTACGGCGCGTATACGGCGCTGGTCTATGTGATGACGATTATCGGCGGCACGCTTGCTGACCGGTATCTCGGACAAAGAAAAGCCGTAACCTTCGGGGCCATATTGCTGGTGCTTGGTCACGGTATGATGGCGTTCGAGGGCGCAGGCTCGCGAGAAATCATGACCTATGAGGGGGCTGAATATCAGCTGACGCTGGACGGTCGCGGCGGTGATGCCAATCAGATCGTCATTTCCGATAGCGGGCAGTCGATTGTCAGTTTCGAGAATGAAGGCAGTGTTATGGTTGTCGCTGACCCCGATGCGGTCGGACTTCCGTCGCAGATCGATTTTTCGGGTGACATGACGCGGGTCGAGCAAGAAGCGTTATTCGTGAATATTCTCTATTTTGCTCTGGCGCTTATTATTGCTGGCGTGGGTTTCCTGAAAGCCAATATCTCGACGATTGTCGGAACATTGTACGGGCTAGGCGATACGCGACGCGATTCCGGTTTCACTCTCTTCTATATGGGCATCAATCTGGGCTCCTTCCTGTCGTCGATCACCGTTGGCATTATCGGTATCGTCTATGGATGGGCTTGGGGCTTCGGGCTTGCCGGTGTTGGCATGCTGGTGGGGCTACTGACCTTCCTTTCCTTCCAGGGCTGGCTCGGAGGCCGTGCAGATCCTCCGGATGCAGAGAAACTTAAAAAGAAGGTCTTCGGACCTATCAATGTGGAAATGGCCTGCTATCTGGCCGGTCTGGGCATTATCGGTGTCTCCATGCTGGCGGTGATGAACCCGCAATATATGGGCGGCATTCTGGGCCCGCTCGGCCTCATCATGCTGGCCTTCCTCGTGATTTATGCCTTCGCCAAAACCGCTGGCAAAGAGCGCGGTCAGATGATGGCGGCGATCTATTTCGTGCTCGCGCAAATCCCGTTCTGGGCTCTGTTCGAGCAGGCGGGATCGTCCTTGAACCTGTTCACCGACCGACTGGTTGACCGGTCTATGTTTGGTGTGCCGGTTCCAGCACCTGTATTCCAGAGTTTGAATGCGGCCTTCATCTTTATATTCGCGCCGCTAATGGCGTGGTTGTGGATTTTCCTTGCCAAGCGGAAAATGAATCCGTCGACGCCGGTGAAATTCGCGATAGGGGTGTTTCTGGTCGGACTTGGGTTCCTGTCGCTGGTGCTCGGCATGAATGTCAGCGGCACGGCCGGCATGACGGCCGTCTACTTCATTTTCCTCATCTATTTTGTTCACACGATGGGTGAGTTGATGTTGTCGCCGGTTGGCTTGTCAGCCGTCACCAAACTTGCGCCTGCGCGTGTGGTGGGCATGACGATGGGAGCGTGGTTCCTGTATTCCGGCCTGTCCAATTTCCTCGCCGGGATCATTGCGTCATCGACGGGGGCCGAGACGATTGGTGGTCAATTGACTGACGTCGCAGCGGCCAAGGCCACATACACCGAGGTCTATACGCAGGTGGGTCTGATCGCGATGGCGATTGCGGTCGGCATGCTTCTGATCTCACCGATCATCAAGAAAAT
>BQJI01000059.1 GCA_021604625.1 Hyphobacterium sp.
GCGCCACCGGATCACGGCGGCGGACCGGCTTCGCGCCTGCGCGCTCCAGCGTATCAAACACCCAGGCCGAGCACGATGCGGGATCAACGCTGACTCTGGAGCCGGATAATTCCTTCAGTCCGGACTCGAATTCGCTTTCCGGGCGCAGCGCGATTTCATTGCCCAGATGGGTACGAACCTCATCGGTCACTTTCTCAGGCGCGACATAGAGCGTCGCCGTGCCGTCCTTGCGGATGATCGCCGCACCAAGGGGCAGGGGGGAGCGCATCACATCGCCGCCGCGCAGATTGAACAGCCAGGCGATAGAGGCTGGCGCAGTAATCGCCGCGGCTTCAGCGCCGTCTTCCGCAATGGCGGCACCAATGCGCGTGCGTTTGTCCGCATGATCTTCGCCGGTAAATTCTGTGGGGTGAGCGATCAGTTTCGCCTTCGGCTGGGCAGGGCGGTTATCCCAGGCGGCATCAATCGGGTTGGTCCCGACAGCCACCAGTTCGGCGCCGGCTTTGCGGGCTGCAATCCATAAATGGCCCAACGCATCGGGACTGTGCAGGCGAGCGTCATAGCCGATCTTCGAACCGGAAGCGGCATTTCCGGCGAGCCAGTTGGCCACACCATTGCCGGTCAGATCTTCAAGGCTGAACAGGGATTGGTCGACCTGTTCGCGCGATTGCACCGTATAGCGGCCATCGACGAAAACGGCGGCTTTCTCGGTCAAGACGACGGCGGCACCCGCAGATCCTGTAAAGCCGGTGGCCCAGGCGAGGCGCTCGGCGCAATCGGGCAGATATTCGTTATTATACTCGTCTTCATGCGGGATGATGAAACCATCCAGCCCGGCCTCGGCCAGTTTCGAACGGAGCAGCGGCAGGTGGTCCCGGCCCAGTTGTGGGCCGCCCTTCACCTCAAAAGATTGTGCGCGATAATGGGTCATGGCGCGGAAACTACGCCGCCGGTGCAGCGCTTTCAATGGAAGTCGTCGGCTATGCAAAACTTAATGGCAGGTCTGAATTTTTCGATCTTCTCGAATTCGGACATTGCGCCCATGTGGGGTCCAGTAAAGGAGCCCCACCATGTCATCCACAAACTGGCTGTTTGCCCTCAATGGCGGAGACGCCATGACCCATCATTTCGACCGCGCCCGCAATCGGTCCGGCATACGTCGCCGCGCCGCAACAACGGATTTGAACGCCTATCTGGACGCCTCCGGCATCAAGGGCAGGAGGAAGTAGGTTTTCGTAGATGCTTTCGCCCTTTTCCCTCCCCCTCTGTGGGGAGGGGTTGGGGAGGGGGATTTCGAATTGCACCCCACCAGGCCTTGCAGGCCACCCTCCCCATCAAGAGGAGGGAAAACAACCAGCTAGCGTCGGGATCTTGCGTAACCTAGCAACACGTCCCCGTGCGCTCGGTGGCAGGTTTTCCTTCCGCAGCGATGCGGGCCGGGACTTCGCCTGTGCCATCCCCATAGTTTGCAATTCGGCCCTTGCTGAAGAAGGTTTCCCACGCCACCCCGTCCGGATCACTGATCCAGGCTTTCTTGGAATTGGCATAGCAGCAATTGGCGTCGTCTTCGTCGAGAATAGGGCTGTCGGCGCGGACCAGGCGCTCGCGGATCATCGCCAGCTCATTCTCATCGCTTGCCTCTATTCCGATATGATCGATGCCGGTTTTTGCGCCGCGGGTCGAGATCGAGAAATTGATGAAGGGATCGTCCAGCATCCATTTCGCATAATCATCTTCCACAACAGCCGGTTCGGCGGCGAACAGCTCATTGTAGAAGGCCATCGATTTATCGAGGTCAGTGACATTGAGATTGAGGTGAAAGCGTTTCATATCGGCCTCCTTCAGGCACAGGACTTGGTAAGCGGTTGCACGACTTCCGGCGCACCACGGCAGCAATCCATCATCAGAAAATTGATCAGGCCCCGCATGCCGTCGTAATTGGCGGCATAACAAACCGAACGGCCATCGCGCTGCCGGGTAATCAGCCCGGCCCGGTTCAGAATGGCGAGATGGGTCGACATTGTGTTTTGCCGCGCATCCAGCCGCTCGGCGATATCACCGGCCGGCAGGCCTTTCGGGCCGACTGTCACCAGAAGGCGAAACACATCCAGCCGCGTTTCCTGCGACAGAGCGGCGAGGGCGGTCAGTGAGTCTTGTTTATCCATATATCGAGAAAACAGGATATATAGATAAGAGTCAAGTGACGTGCCTGTCAGGCAGCACTCTACGCTATTGAAGCCCTCCTTCGAGGCTCGCTATGCTCGCACCTCAGAATGAAGTGAGTGGATAAAAACCATAAGCCTACCTCATGCTGAGGTGCTTTCCGCAAGGAAAGCCTCGAAGCACGCATCATGCTTTCCGCACGACCAGTGTTGACCAGCCATCCAGCGGACCCTGGCGTTCAATGTGCAGGCCGAGCGCCAGATAGGCGGCGCTGACTTCGTCTGCTTGCGTTTCCAGCAGGCCGGAGAGAATGGCCACACTGCCCTTATGCATCGCCCGGTCGATGGCCGGGGCCAGCTCGATCAGAGGACGGGCGAGAATATTGGCGAAGACCAGATCGAATTGTTTGGCCACCAGCCGAACATGATCAAACCCGTCAGCGGCAAAGAAAACGATATTCGTTGCGCCATTCTTTTCGGCATTGCGTTCACTTTCTTCCACCGCTTCAGGATCGATATCGCTGGCCAGAATGCGGGCATGCGGTACCGCCAGTCGCGCGGCAATGGCCAGCGCACCGGTTCCCGTGCCAACGTCCAGCACGCTGGCGGGCGCAAACCCGGCCTCCAGCAGCCCATCAAAGGCCAGCAAACAGCCGCGCGTCGTGCCGTGATGGCCGGTGCCAAAGGCAGGCCCGGCTTCGATCAGAATGGCGGTCTTGCCGTCGGGCGCTTCATCATGACTGCCATGCAGGGCAAAGCGCCCGGCAATCACCGGCGGTAGGCCCGATTGCGACAGCTTCACCCAGTCTTCTTCGGGCAAGGGCTGACACTCGGCAGCATAGCTGGCGTCCAGCCCGCACGTTTCGCGCATGGCCTCGGCATCGGGTTCCTCGGCATAGAGCAGCTCCAGCCAGCCGGAGGTTTCGTCATCCGGCTGTTCAAACAGCGAAACAGATAATGGCCCGTCCTCCAGTGCCATCATGGTTTCAGTTGCAGCGTAGAGCGGGGCCATCGGCCCGGAGAAGACAAGTTTCCAGAGGGTCAAGGCTCGCCCCTCACAAAGCTGTCCACCACCTTTTTCTCGCCCGCCTTGTCGAAGGAGACGGTAAGTTTGGCGCCGTCGGCGCGGGCGACGGTGCCATAGCCGAACTTGTCATGGAAAACGCGGTCGCCGGCTTTCCATTTGCCCGAGCCTGCCGAACTGGTCTCGACGAAATTGGCCTTGCCTTCAATCACCGCCGGACCGCCCTTGCGGCCGGCGCCCGTCGCCGCCTGATAGCGTTTCCAGCCGGGTGAGGAATAGGTGGAATTGAACGGGTCGGCCTGTTCCTTCACGCCTTCAAAACCGGGCCCTGAATCATAATAACCAGTATCGGAAACCGCCTCGACATTATCGCCCGGCATTTCATCGACAAAGCGCGACGGGATCACCGCCTGCCAGCGCCCGAAAATCATCCGGTTGGCGGTGAAGGTGATGATCGCGCGTTCCCGCGCCCGCGTAATGCCGACATAGGCGAGGCGGCGTTCTTCCTCCAGCGCGCTGGTGCCGCCCTCATCCAGAGAGCGTTGCGAGGGAAAGACTGTCTCTTCCCAGCCGGGCAGGAAGACCATCGGAAATTCCAGCCCCTTGGCCGCGTGCAACGTCATCAGCGAGGCTTCATCGCCGTCCGATGTTGTATCCAGATCCGACACCAGAGAAACGTGTTCCAGATAGGCTTCCAGCGTATCAAACTCGCCCATCGAGCGGACCAGCTCTTTGAGGTTATCGAGACGCCCGGCGGCTTGCGGGGATTTATCCTCGCGCCACATGGCGGTGTAGCCACTTTCATCGAGAATGATCTCGGCCAGCTCGTCATGGCGCATCGCATCGGCTTGCTGCGCCCATCGATCAATATCGCGCAGAAAGGTTTTCAGACCGGTCTTGGCGCTGCCGCGGATCTCGTCGGTCTCGGTCATCATCCGAGCCGCTGCGGCCATCGACAGACCACCCGCCCGGGCCGCTTGCGCCACTTTCTGAACCGAAGTCGCGCCAATGCCGCGCTTGGGCGTGTTGACGATGCGCTCAAACGCCAGATCATCATCAATCGAACGCACCAGCCGGAAATAGGCGTGGGCATCGCGGATCTCGGCGCGTTCGAAGAAGCGGGGCCCGCCAACCACCTTGTAGGGAATGCCCAGCATCAGGAAACGATCTTCAAACGCCCGCATCTGCCAGGAGGCCCGCACCAGAACGGCGGTTTCCTTGTGCTCGCGACCTTTGGAGACCCAGTTTTCGATCTCGTCGGCGACAAAGCGGGCTTCCGCTTCGCCATCCCAGATGCCGCGCACCTGAACCTTCTCGCCGGGCTCATCCTCGGTCCACAGCGTCTTGCCGAGACGGTCCTTATTGGCCGTGATCAGGCCGGACGCCGCGCCCAGAATATTGCCGGTCGAGCGGTAATTACGCTCCAGCCGCACGACTTTTGCGCCGGGAAAATCGGTTTCAAAGCGAAGGATATTGTCCACCTCCGCCCCGCGCCAGCCATAGATGGACTGGTCATCATCACCGACACAGCAAAGATTGTGCGAGCCCTGCGCCAACAGACGCAGCCACAAATACTGGCAGACATTGGTGTCTTGATACTCGTCCACCAGAAGATAGCGGAACTTCCGGTGATACTCTTTCAGCACGTCCGGATGGTTCATGAAGATCGTCAGATTGTGCAGCAAGAGATCGCCAAAATCGCAGGCATTCAGAATCCGCAGCCGGGTCTGATAGGCTTCATAGAGTTTCTGGCCCGCCCCGTCGGCAAATTTGTATTTCGCATCTTCCGGCAATTTGTCCGGCGTCAGTCCGCGATTTTTCCAGCCATCGATCAGCGATGCCAGATAGCGCGGCGTCCAGCGCTTCTCGTCAATGCCTTCCGCCTGGATCAGTTGTTTCATCAGGCGCAACTGGTCGTCAGTATCCAGAATGGTGAAAGAGGATTTCAGCTCCACCAGCTCGGCATGACGGCGCAGGATTTGCGCGGCGATAGAGTGAAACGTCCCCAGCCATGGCAAGCCTTCCACAGCTTCGCCAATCAGCTTGCCGACGCGCTCTTTCATCTCCCGTGCGGCCTTGTTGGTGAAGGTCACCGACAGAATTTCCCACGGCCGCGCATTTCCGGTTGCGAGGATATGCGCCAGCCGCGTGGTCAATACCCGCGTCTTGCCCGTGCCCGCGCCCGCCAGAACCAGCACCGGGCCATCAATCGCTTCGACGGCCTCGCGCTGCTCGGGATTCAGCCCGTCCATATAGTCGGCATCGCGCCGGGGTGGTTGCGGACGGGCCTGCTGGGAAATGGGAAGTGAGCTCATGAAACCCATCTATCACGACGATTCGCGAAAAGAGAACAAATATAGCACGAAACCGGCATTCCCGATCGCCTTGACAGCACCGCAACCCGAAGGCCGGATGGGGCCATGACAAGTCTCATCGATGAAATGACGCGCCTCATCACCAAACAGGGGTTGAACGTCCGCGCCGAAGGCGAAAACGTCCGCATTGCCCGCGCCGCGACGCAAGCCATAATACCGACCGGCAGTGTACCACCTGATACTGCCACGGACGAGCATTTGCTGGTCCGCGCACTCACCGTCATCACGGCGTATGAGGACTGCGAGGACTTCCTCGACTGGTGTGATGAATTTGGTTATGATCCGGCAGATGCCGCGCGCCTTGATGAGTTCAAAGCCATCGGCGCAGGCATCGCCAATTTTCAGACATTGATCGGCGCAGAACGGCTGTCAAAACTCGGTATGGCACTGCGCATTGGACAGGCGATCGACATGGCGCGCCCGCGCTAGCGATGCTCTTCCTCATGCGCATCAGCGAGCGCCTTGGCATAGGCGGCGTGGGCATCGACACGCGACAGGTGACCGACAATGGATTGCGCATCCGAGCGCTCGCGCACTATCGTACCATCCAGCGCTTCGGCAGAAAGAAGCCCGATAGCGCGTCCAAGGTAATCGTCGTCGTAAAGACATTGCGCTTCATCATCCAGATGGGCTCCGGCATCGCGGTTTTCGATCGGCGTCATGATGTCCCGCACCCGGATTGTCTGCAGGAGAATACGGGCTTGACCGCGTGATAAATCCAGCCCGCGCCGCAAAATCTGGAGATGAAAAATACTGCCGCCCGCCAGGGACTGGCTGAGCACGGTGGCCAGTGAAACCGCAATCAGGACGGCGACGGACGCTTCGTAATTTGCCGTCAGTTCGAATACGATCAGCGTTGTCGATAGCGGCGCACCCAGCGCGGCTCCGGCCACCGCGCCCATGCCGACGACGGCATAGAAGGGCACGCCGGCGGTCTCAGCGCCGGTCAGCGCCAGCAGGCCGCCAAACGCCGCCCCCAGCATGGCGCCCAGATAAAGCGACGGTGAAAAAACGCCGCCACCAAACCGGAAGCCCAGCGTGATGCCTGTGGCGAGTGTCTTGAGCACCACCAGCATCAACAGGAAAAGGATTGCGTAATTGCCGCTCAACGCATTCGCCGTGGCTTCATAACCCACACCCAGAATTTCCGGTGCTAGCAGCGCAAGCGCCCCAATTCCAACCCCTCCAATCGGAGGCAAGGCCCAAAGCGGGAAGCCGAATTTTTCAGCGCGTTCCCGGACCAGTCGCGGTGCGTGCACGGCGGTTTTGACGAACACCGCTGACAAGAGTGCCGCCGCAATCCCCAGACCGATCACCCCAGGAAAATCCCAGAGGCTGGCGGGCGCCAGGGCCGGCATGACGAAGGCCGGGGATGCACCGAGATGCGCCCGTGAAATCAGTGCGCCCGTAACACTGGCAATGGCGACCGGCGCAATCGAGCGAATGGCGTAGTGGCCGAGAACGATTTCGAACGCGAACAAGGCCCCGGCAACAGGGGCGTTGAAACTGGCAGCAACAGCGGCCGCTGCACCGCAGGCGAGAAGGATTTTTGCTCCGCGCGGGGGCAGGCGCAGCAGGCGCGAGACTTGTGACGCGACGGCAGCACCAAGATGCACGGCCGGACCTTCGCGACCGGCCGACCCGCCCGATCCGAGGGACACGGCGGTTATCACCGATGAAAACAGTCCGTCCGCAAAGGTGATGCGCCCTGATTTCGCCACCCGTGCTTCCATGACATCGGCCACCGCACCGGACCGGGTTTCTGGCAGCCAGCCTCTGCGGTGTGCGACGTAAAGCAGAGCCGCGACGATAATGCCGCCCGAAACAGGGGCGAGAAAAACTTGCCAGGCAGGAAGCGCGCTGGCGCCAGACGCCAGCAAATCATGGTCGGAGCCGAACACCAGATAGCTGGTGGTTTCTATTGCCAGGATGAATCCGAGCGCAGCATATCCGCCGATAATGCCAACCAGGACTCCCAATAGCCAAAGCGCCGGCGACCGGCCTTGCTGCCATTGACGGTTCAGCCACGTAAACGGGCGAAAGGGCGGTCGGGTTTCAGGTTCAGCCACAGATCGTTTGAACGCTGCCCTGCGCGGGCCGTCAAGGGCGACCTTCGAGATGCCGCGCCTTTCGCAGTTCGGGGAAGAGCTTCGCCCATCCCGCTGCAATGGCGACGGTTCCTACGCCGCCAACGATCACCGTTGCCTTGGCCCCGATGAGAAAAGCCGTCAGGCCTGCCCGGAATTCACCCAGCTCGTTGGACGCACCGATGAACAGCATATTGACCGCATTGACCCGCCCACGAAGCCTGTCCGGTGTCCAGAGCTGGATCAGCGTCTCACGAATATAGACGCTGATCATGTCGGCACCGCCTGCAACTGCGAGCGCCAGTATCGACACCCAGACCAGTTCCGACACGCCGAACAGGATGATGGCGAAGCCAAAAATTGCGACGAAAATGAACAGGAAAAATCCGGCATGATCGCGAATTGGATTGATGGAAAGATAGAGGGCAACCGCTACGGCGCCAAAACCCTGGCTGGATCGCAGCAATCCCAGACCGACCGGTCCGACTTCCAGCACGTCTCGCGCGAACACCGGCAGAAGCGCGACTGCGCCGCCCACCAGCACGGCGAACAGGTCGAGCGACAGAGCGCCCAGTACAATTTTCTCTTTCCAGATATATTTGAATCCCGCGAGAATTGTGTCCCAATTGCTCGGTTCGGTTTCCTTGTGTTGTTCCGGCTTGGGGATTCGCGTTGCGAGGAAAGCGCCAAGACAAAGCAATGCGGTGGCGGTGCTGTACGCTGCAAGCGGCGACACACCGTAGAGTAACCCGCCCGCGACCGGCCCGACGATCGTTGTCAACTGCCATGCAGATGAATTCAGAGCGATGGCCCGCGACAGTAATTTCGGCGGCACAATATTGGGAAGAAGCGCCTGAACAGCCGGGCCCCGAAAAGCGCGCGCTGTGCCGAAGACGACAAGAAGCGCAAAGACCATCCACACCTGTTCACTGCCGGAAAGCGTGAAGCCGAGGAGCGCAGCGGATACCGCCGCCGAGACCAGCAGGCTGATCACCATGATGGCGCGTCTTGGCAGGCGGTCGGCCACTGCGCCCGTGACCAGTACGAGCAGTAATGCCGGCGCAAATTGCGACAGGCCGATCAGGCCCAGATCGAGCGGATTGCGGGTGATGTCATAAATCTGCCAACCCAGCGCAACCACCTGGATCTGCACGGCAAACGACGTCAGTGAGCGCGCCAGCCAGTAAATCAGATAGGGCCGATGCTGAAACACCGCCCACTGGGATGATGTGGAGTCGCCAGAAGACATAAGCGCTTAGAGCCCGCAGTGGGCGAATGGTCAAGTATCGGTTGACATAATACCAAAAGGTATCATATAAAGCGAAACCGTTCAGTTTTATGAGGGCGTCATGCAGACCGTATTCAGGGCAATCTCCGATCCAACGCGGCGGAAAATTCTCGGGCTTCTGTCAGAGCGAGCCATGACGATTGGCGAGGTCACGGACCGCTTCGACATGACGCGCCCGGCCATCGCCAAGCATCTTCATATTCTGGCGGAGGGTGATTTGATCCGGGTGGAAGCACGTGGCCGCGAGCGGCTGAACCATTTCAATCCGGACCCGTTGAAAAACGTAGCGGACTGGATCGCGGTCTTTGATCGCTTCTGGGACGCCAAACTCGACAATCTCAAACACGCATTGGAGCAGGGTGATGACAACGAAAATTGAGAAATCCGTATTCCTGAGGGCTGCGCCGGAAAAAGTCTGGGCCTATCTGACACAGCCCGAACAGTTGAAACTCTGGTTCCACGAAGCCCGCGCGCCGCTGGAAGACGGCCAGCCATACGCGCTGAAAGGCGGTGATGGCGATGATCTGTGCTGGGGCGAAGTCACGTCGGCCAATCCGCCTACAGAGCTGATCTACACCTTCACCCACAATCACCTCAAAGGTCACAAAACACGGGTTCACTGGACGCTGGAACCGGTGGAGTCCGGCACGTTGCTGCGTCTGGTGCATGACGGGTTTGAAGATGCGCCCGTTCCGGCGTTCGACATGTTGTGTTCGCACGATGGTGGATGGGACGAACATCTGGGCCGGATGCGTCAGCTCGCGAAGGAATCTGTTGGCGCTTGATTTTAACGTAAGTAAGTGCTTACGTAAGATATGGCTTACAATAATGCACTCACCGTATTGGCAGACCCGACACGCCGCGCCGTTTTTGAGGAAATGCGCGGTGGGCCGCTGGCTGCCGGAGCTTTGGCCAAACGATTTTCCGTAAGCCGCCCCGCCATTTCGCAACACCTGAAAGCCTTGCGGGAATCGGGTCTGGTAGAGATGGAACAGTGCGGCACATCCCGCATCTATTCCATCCGGCTGGAAGCGCTGAAAGAATTGCGCGAATGGCTGGATGGCTTCTGGGATGAAGCGCTGCTTCGATACAAGGAGGCGCTGGAAGTCAATGACACTGAAGCCTGAAATCAAGCCGGTAGAAAAATCGATCACCGTTCAACGGGATGCCGAGACCGCTTTCCGGTTTTTCACCGAGTGCTTCGATACGTGGTGGCCAACGGAAACCCACTCGCTTGGTGCGGATCGCAATGGCATCACACCCATAAAAGTCGCCATGGAAGACGGAGTCGACGGACGCCTCTATGAAGTGGCGGCTGACGGCACAGAACAGAGCTGGGGCAGGGTGCGGGTCTGGGAGCCCGGAAAGCGTCTGGTGTTTTCCTGGCAATTCGACAAGCCGGATGCCCAGGCAACAGAGGTGGATGTGTGCTTCACCCAGCTGGAAAGCGGCGCAACGCGGATTGATCTGATCCATAGCCATTGGGAAAATGACCCGAAAGGTGCCGAACTCCGAGAAGGCTATCAATCGGGCTGGAATCCGGTGCTCGCCAATCTCGAAGCCCGCTGCAATCAATCGACCTGAAGCAGCGCCCCTTGGCGAATGAGGTCGCAAGCGGCATCATCCGGCAAAAGGGGATGTCGTGTCATGCGTATTTTGAGTGGAATTATTGTGTCCGCGTGTCTGGCGTTCGCCGGTTCAGCACAGGATACGCTGGGAGACCGTAGCGAATTATCGCGAATTGATGCCTGTGAAGACCGCGACCCCGGCGACATCGCGCCGTTTCTGATGGAGTGTGAATCCCATGCCGGCTATCGAGTCATGATGGCTGCGAGCGAGCATTCGGCGTCTCTGGCTTTTGGCGACAATGGGATGATTGAGCAATTCGGCGAGCATCCGCAAATCAATGGCCTCTATGTGGCCCTGGGTCCCGTGATTGAATGGCGGCATCGTGAGGGTGAGGCGACACCTTATGCCAACATCGTTCGCTGGCGTGCAATCACGCCGGTCTATGACGAAGCAAATGGGGTTATGACGGGCGAAGAAATTGTTTCGCAGAATGTCCTCGTTGTGTCGGCTTTGCGTCCCGATGGCCCGGTCAGCGCCTGTCATGTCGCCTATATCGATGCGTCAGAAATATCAGGCGCCAACGAAGTCGCGCACCGCGTAGCTGCGCGCTATGCGCCGGGTTTTCGATGCGGCCAGAGCGAAATCATGATTCTTGACCTTTTCTCGGCGGAAAGCCTGGGCCTGATCGATTAGCAGTCACAGCCTCGTTCAGCGCAAACACGCGGCACGCCGATGAAAGCGGTTGATCCGGATCAGCCTCAGCCCGCACCTCATCAATCTCGCGGATCAGGGCGGCAAATGGTATTTTCCGATCCACCGCTACAGTATCAAGCACCGCCCAGAAATCCGGCTCCAGTGCCAGGCTGGTCCGGTGTCCAGAGATGGATATCGAGCGCTTGATCAACATGGGGC
>BQJI01000060.1 GCA_021604625.1 Hyphobacterium sp.
CGCAGCAGAATGGGCCAATGCACCGACGAATTTTTTCGGGCTTAATCCCACCCAGCGCGAAAAAACCCGCTGGAAATGGTGCGGCGACAATCCGGCAGCCTTCGCGGCAACAGTCAGGTCGGGATGGTCGCGCCAGCGATCGCCAAGAAAACTCAAAGCCGTACTGATGCGATCAAAGTCACGTTCCGCCGCGTGAAGGCCGTAAGAAAGGGTGTCGGTTTCTGTTGTCATGCCGGCAGAATGCCGTGCCCGCCTGACGGACGCCACCCGTTTCTTGCGCAGATATCGCCTGGCAGGGAGCGGGATGACACCGAACAGGGTTTACGGCTAAACCTGCCCCATGCCACGCAAGAAAAAACCCGCACCTTTCACCAAAGAAGAGGCCACCGATCTATTCGCTCGGCTCGCCGAGGTTCGGCCAGACCCGCGCACCGAGCTGGATTACACAAACCCCTTCACGCTTGTCGTGGCCGTGGCGCTTTCCGCGCAAGCAACCGATATCGGGGTCAACAAGGCTACCAAAAAACTCTTCGCCATCGCGGACACACCTGAAAAAATGGTCGCGCTCGGTGAAGACAGCATCCGGGATCACATCAAGACAATCGGCCTGTTCCGGAACAAGGCAAAAAACGTCTTCGCGCTATCGAAAATGATCCTTGAGGAATTCAGCGGCGAAGTTCCGCAGACACGTGAAGAGCTGGAGCGGCTACCCGGCGTGGGTCGAAAAACAGCAAATGTCGTGATGAATGAGGCTTTTGGCGAGCCAACCATTGCTGTCGACACACACATATTCCGCGTCTCCAATCGCACCGGCCTTGCACCCGGCAAAAACCCGCTTGAGGTAGAGTTAAAGCTCGAACGGATTACGCCTGCAAATTATCTGAAAGGCGCTCATCACTGGCTGATCCTGCACGGACGTTATACCTGCAAGGCGCGAAAACCGGATTGCCCCAATTGCGCCATCGCCGACTTGTGCCGTTTTGACGAAAAAACGCCCGCTTAGCCCGGCCGAACAATCCGCTCATAGCCAAAGGCATCGCGCAATCCGTCACGAAGATCGCGCATCGTCGCATTGCTGCACCCCTGATACCAGATGACAGTATGGCTGCCGCGGCGGGTCGTCCAGGTGATGGTGATAGACGGCATATCGGAAAGCGGCGGGCCCGGACAAATAGCCGGATTATTGTAGGTGACGTCTTCTGGAATGGAAAAGAAGTCGGCGTTATCAAGCATGTCTGCCATCTGCGCAAAACTTCCGGGCGAAAGATCGCCTTCGGAATAGCCATTGATCCGCGTAAACCGCTCTCCGTTCAATTGATAATGGTCGTCGGGTGAAACCGACAGCTCATATATCGGGCAGGTTCCGTAACACGCGCCTTCAGAAATCTCGATGGAATCCGTCGAGTTTGACGTTGTGGCGCAAGACGCCAAGGCAAGCAGGGCAATAGCTGTAATAAAAGCGCGCATGCAACATTCTCCCGATCAAACATTTTCACCGTGCCGCATAATTGCAGCAATGTCATCGCACTCAACCCGTTTTCGCTAACAGACGGTCAAGCGCCGATGCGAAATGCGCGCCCATATGCGGTCCCTGCTCCGGATACAGATACGGTTCGATCAACTCCAACTCCATCACTTTCCAGCGATGATCCGGCCCCCGCATAAGATCTACACGGGCATAGAGCAGCGGGCCATCAACCGCTTCAAGCGCGGCGTGCGCAACGCCAAGGGCATCCGCGGGTGGATCGGTTTTCGCTTCGGTCGCCCCGTACATGGATTGCGTACGATAATCGCCGGCTTGCGGCGTCTTGGTCAAAGCGTGTGAGAAAATCCGATCAAAAAACAATAGCGTCAATTCGCCTTCAGTCTCGGCTGCCTTCAGAAAGGGTTGAATCAGACAAGCGTCGGGCGGCAATGCATCTGGCGCGGGAAAGGTATTGTTTTTTTGAATGCGCGCCTGTCGCCAGGCGCTGGCACCGACGCGAGGCTTGACGACAACATCATCTACATCGAGCGCGGCAAATGCCGCACCCACCGATGCTGCGTCGGCCTGGTCAGCCCAGATTGTAGGAATGGTATCAATACCCTGATCCGCCAAATCTTTCAGGTAGGATTTGTCCGAATTCCAGCGAATAGTCGCCAGCGGGTTCAGGAGCGGCGCTTGCTCAACCATCCGGGCCAGCGCGTCAAGAAACAGGGTAGGTTTCTCCATATAATCCCAACACGTCCCGACAATAACCGCATCAAATTCGTCTGCCCTGAAATCAGGGTCATCCCAGACTTTTTCTTCCAGTTGAATAAGACGGAGTTTGCAGGCCGGCTGCAGCGCAGAAAATTCCAGCGTGTGTTCCCACGCATCATCGCGCGCGTTTTCATGGCCTTCGATCATGCAGCTGGCGGTCAGGAATGCGGCGCGTTTCATGAAATTGCCCGTAGCGCGACACACCGCAGCCTGCAAGCTTGCAGCGCGGTAGGCTGCGCGCTAGAGCCGCAATTACCAATTAACCACTGCCCAAAAATCAGGAGCCGCGCATGAGCCAGACAAGATACGATGTGACCGGCGTCGGAAACGCTATCGTGGATGTCATCGCACCTTGCCAGGACGACTTTCTAAGCGACCAGAACATCGAGAAAGGCGCCATGACGCTGATCGATGAAGCGCGCGCCGAAGCCCTGTATGCAGCCATGGCGCCGGGCAAGGAAGTTTCGGGCGGATCTGCCGCCAATACGCTGGCCGGCATTGCCTCGATGGGCGGCAAGGGCGCCTATATCGGGAAGGTCGCGGACGATGACCTCGGCAAGATTTTTCGCCATGACCTCAACGCTGCGGGCGTGGATTACACCACCAAGCCACTCGATAGCGGGCCTTTGACCGCCCGCTGCCTCATCAATGTCACGCCCGATGCGCAAAGGTCGATGTCAACATTTCTGGGAGCTTCGGTTCATTTTTCGGAAGAAGATATAGACGCCGAGAAAATATCTGCGGCCCGCATCACCTATCTTGAAGGCTATCTTTTTGACCGCGACGAGGCCAAAGCCGCTTTTGTAAAGGCCGCAGAGATCGCAAGGGCCGCAGGGCGCATGACGTCATTGACCCTCTCCGACAGCTTTTGTGTTGATCGCCATCGTGCGGCCTTCAGACAGCTCGTCCGCAATCATGTCGATATTCTGTTTGCCAACGAGGATGAAATCACCTCGCTTTACGAGGTATCGAGTTTCGATGAAGCAATTGATCAAGTCAGGCAGGAAACCCGCATCGCGGCTATAACCCGTTCTGAAAAGGGCGCGGTCCTGATTGAAGGCGGTGAGGCAACGGCGATCCCGGCAGAGCCAGTGGACAAGATTGTCGACACAACCGGCGCGGGTGATCTGTTTGCCGCGGGCGTCCTGTCGGGCCTTTCAAAAGGATTGGATCTATCATCGTCCGGCCGTCTGGGCGCAATTGCCGCATCCGAGATTATTTCCCATATCGGGGCCCGCCCCAATGTCGAACTGGCCATCCTCGCGCGCTCGAAGGGCATTGATCTGGAAGAATAGGGACTATGCCCGGATATTTCTTGAATCTTAATTCAGCAATTCAAATACAGGTCACGTCCATTAACGAAACCTGATTACCGTTTTAACCGTGTTTCAAACCCTTTCTGCCATCTTGCATTTGAAAGAGAAGAAAAACTTCGGGTGGCGGTAAATGATTTACATGGGTGGACAGGAGAATTCCTTGTCTGAGTGCCATGTGGCTGCGCCAGCTCGGAGAAGCTGAAACAAGGGCGCTCCATGGCACCGCTTCACAGTCTGATCTCGCGCTTCATGCGTTCACTGGTGATGAAATTCACGTTCATGACCGCCGTTCTCATGATTGCAACTGCGACATTTCTCATGGTCATCGAGAACAGGTTCGACCAACGGGCAAATGAAGCCACTCTGGTCGAGCGCGCAGGATTGAAAGCGCAAATTCTCGCTTTGAATATTTCGGATGATATTCTGGCCGACGATACCTCACGCCTGCAATCCCGGGTTTCCAGCCTGGTTGAACGGGCTGACGTGACACAGGCCTTTATCGCTGACGCACGTCGGCGCATGCTCGTTCACAGCGATCCCGTCGGAATGGTAGAATCCGGCCTCGCCGCTGACCCGCTTGTCGTGATGGCGCTGGGTTCCGGTGAAACTCGCTCTGAAACCACAAACAATACCGTGCGGGTTGCTGCGCCGGTCTATAGTGCGGCCAATCGGCTGGTCGGCGTGGTCTACACAGAATCGCCTATGGATGAATTGCGCGCGGCTGCAGGTATCGCCATGCGCCGCCACATGCTGACGGCAACGATTGCAATGTTGATTTTCCTTCCAATCGCGGCCGGTCTCATTTTCTGGTCATTGCGCCCGATTGCGAGCCTGACCGATGCGGCGCGGACGGCGTCATCAAAAACACTGGATGTCCGCATCAATGTTAAAACCGGCGATGAGCTCGAAGTTTTGGCGAATGCATTCAACCGGATGCTGTCGCGGATCGACTCCAATCTGAAACGCATCCACCGCCTCGCCTATGTCGATATGGTGACGGAATTGCCCAATCGTGAGCGCTTCCGCAAGGAAGTTGAACGCGTCACCCAAAAAGCGGTTGAGGAAGACACGGCCGGAGCCGTTCTATTCCTCGATCTGGATCGTTTCAAACGGGTCAATGATTCCCTGGGAATTGAAGAGGGCGACCGCCTTCTGGAAATGGTCGCTCGCAGACTGCGCGAAGCAGCTCGCGGCCACGATCTTGCCATGGGGGGCGCAGGCGAGCCCTCAATGGTCGCACGGCTTGGCGGTGACGAATTTACATTGCTCGTTCCGGGAATCGATGATTCCGCCGAGATCGCCCGATATGCCCAGATGATAATTTCTGCGCTCGCACGACCTTTTGATGTCTCCGGACACCAGGTTTTTCTCGGTGCAAGCATCGGTATTGCGGTTTTCCCGCAAGACGGGGCCGAGCCGGAAAGCCTGCTTCGCCATGCAGATCTTGCCATGGCACACGCCAAGGAATCGGGTGGCAATGCAGCCCATTTCTTCGAACCGAGCATGAACCAGTCGGCGTTTGAGCGTCTGGTGCTTGAAAACGAGCTTCGCGATGCGGTCAAGGAAAACCAGCTGGTGGTCTTCTACCAGCCAAAAGTTCGGATGACAGACGGTATCGTTGCCAGTTCAGAAGCGTTGGTTCGGTGGAACCACCCGACTTCGGGCCTTCTAAGCCCCGGTCATTTTATTGATGCGGCTGAAGAATCCGGCCTGATCGGAGAAATCGGCGACTGGGTAATGCGCAATGCCTGTGCTCAGGCTGCAGAATGGGCAAGTCATGGCCTGGTCTTGCCAGTGGCAGTCAATGTTTCGGCCATGCAGTTCGAAAGCCCGGACTTCGCAGACAGCGTACTGGAAATTCTGGAGCAGACAGGTCTGGCACCTGAATTGCTCGAAATCGAGCTGACCGAATCCATTGCGATGCGGGACCCGCAGCGGGTTATCGACCAGGTCCAGCCACTCCGCGATCGCGGCGTGAAATTTGCGATTGATGATTTCGGCACGGGTCACTCATCCCTGTCTTACCTGACGCGCATGCCATTCGATGTCTTCAAGATCGATCAGAGCTTTGTCCGGTCGATGGCCGAAGATCCGCACTCGCGCGCCGTTGTGGAAACCATCCTGGCGCTCGCCAAAGCACTGAAGTTGAAAACGGTTGCCGAAGGCGTTGAAACTACGGAGCAATTGACAGCTTTGAGGGAAGAGGGCGCAACTCTTGCTCAGGGCTATCTTTTCTCGAAACCGGTACCTGCGGCTGATTTCGAAGCCTATGCCCGCGCCATTCTCGAAGATGAAGAGCGTGCTGCCAGCGCCTGATGCCCGGGGCTTGACGCGAAACAAAGGCACCGCGACTCTCCAAACCACATTGAGCGGAGAGCCCCATGACCCAGAAAACCGAAACCCCCGGCTGGCGCGGAACAACAATTCTTGGCGTCCGTAAAAGCGGCAAATTTGTTCTCGCCGGTGATGGTCAGGTGTCGGTTGGGCCCACAGTCATGAAGGGCAATGCCAAGAAAGTTCGCCAACTGGCAGGCGGCAAGGTCATTGCCGGCTTTGCCGGGGCGACAGCGGATGCGTTTGCGCTTTTTGAACGCCTGGAAGCCAAGCTCGAACAACATTCCGGCCAATTGGCGCGGGCCTGCGTCGAGCTGGCGAAGGATTGGCGGACCGACCGATATCTGCGCCGCCTCGACGCCATGCTTATCGTCGGCGACAAGGAAGCGACCTTCCTCATCACCGGCGCTGGCGATGTGCTGGAGCCCGAAGATGGCGTCGTCGCGGTCGGTTCAGGCGGAAATTATGCCTTGTCCGCCGCACGCGCGCTCATGGAATACGAGGATGACGCTGAAATTCTTGCCCGCAAGGCAATGGCGATTGCAGCGCGCATCTGCGTTTACACCAATGACCAGCTGACAATTGAGGTGATGGAAGGCTAGCGGGCGAAAATCTGTGCTTCATTGCGGAATGTCTTGAATTCCAGGGCATTTCCGCTGGGGTCAATGATAAAGAACGTCCCCTGCTCCCCCGCCTGGCCTTCAAATCTCACATGCGGTTCGATCAGAAAATCGGCACCACCGTCCCCAAGCCGCCGCGCCAGACCTTCCCACTCTACCCATTCCATCAGCAGGCCGAAATGCCGAACCGGTACCTTTTGGCCATCCACTTCATTGGCAATGGCGCCGCCACATTCCCCGGGCGCCAGATGAGCGACAAGCTGATGGCCATAAAAATTAAAATCGATCCATTGTCCTGCCGCCTCGCGACCTTCATCACATCCCAGCAAACCCGCGTAGAAGCGGCGCGCCAATTCAAGATCGTGAACCGGAAAGGCGAGATGAAAGCGGGGGCGATGCGTTTCCGTCATGATTTTCTCAGTGCATTTGTTTGTGGATACGGTCAGCGCAGACTACATGTCGGAAGAAGATAAATCGCAACACCCGGACTGCCCATGACTGATTTTTCGCCACGCGAGATCGTTTCTGAACTCGACAGATTCATTATCGGCCAGAAAGACGCCAAACGCGCAGTGGCGATCGCCTTGCGAAATCGCTGGCGACGACGGCGGTTGGAGCCCGGCCTGCGCGAGGAAGTTACGCCGAAGAACATCCTCATGATCGGACCAACCGGCGTTGGTAAGACCGAAATATCGCGCCGCCTGGCCAAGCTGGCCAAAGCGCCCTTCCTGAAAGTCGAAGCCACCAAATTCACGGAAGTCGGATATGTGGGCCGCGATGTGGATCAGATTGCCCGCGATCTGGTCGAGATAGCGATTGCCATGTTGCGTGAAGAAAAACGTGAAACCGTCAAAGCTCGCGCCCATGCTGCGGCGGAAGAGCGTGTTCTTAAAGCGCTTGTCGGACAGGGCGCCAGCGAGGCAACCAAGGAAAGTTTCCGCAAACGATTGCGCGATGGTGATCTTGACGACAAGGAAATCGAGGTTGATCTGGCCGACACAACATCACCATTTCAGCAACTTGACCTTCCGGGAATGCCGGGCGGCGCAGGTGTGCTGAATTTGTCTGACATGTTCGGAAAGGGCATGGGTGGGAAATCCAAACGTATCCGCACCACCGTCAAGGAAGCTTATGAACCATTGATCGCCGAAGAAGCGGACAAGTTAATCGATGAAAGTGCCATAGCAGCCGAAGCCATTCATCTCACCGAGAATGAAGGCATCGTCTTTCTGGACGAGATCGACAAGATCACCGCGCGATCAGATGCCCGCGGTGCCGATGTCAGCCGTGAGGGCGTGCAACGCGACCTCTTGCCTTTGATTGAGGGCACAACGGTGACCACCAAGCATGGCCCGGTTAAAACCGACCATATCCTGTTCATCGCATCAGGCGCTTTCCATGTTGCCAAACCCTCCGACATGCTGCCGGAATTGCAAGGTCGACTGCCAATCCGCGTCGAGCTTCGCGCTTTGACGAAAGAGGATTTCAAACGCATCCTGACCGAACCGGAAGCCAGCCTCATAAAGCAATACACGGCGCTCATGGGAACGGAGCAGGTAAAGCTCGAATTCAGTGACGACGCCATCGACGAACTGGCCGGGCTCGCGGCGAGCGTCAATGAAAGTGTCGAGAATATCGGCGCACGGCGCTTGCAAACCGTCATGGAAAAACTGGTCGAGGAAATTTCGTTTACAGCATCGGATCGTGCGGGAGAAACCATCGCGATTGATGGTGATTATGTGCGTAAAAAGGTTGGCGAGCTGGCGGGTGATGCCGACCTTTCCAAATTCATTCTCTAGCGGTTTCGGATCATTACATAATAAGCGCCATCGCCACCATGCCGTCGATGGGCGCTGGAATAGCCCGAAACAAGGTGGCGAAGCTCGGGTTCGGTGAGCCAGTCAGGAAATTTCCGGCGAATAATTCCGGGAGCCGCTTCGCCCGGCTCTCGATCACGCGAGCCCGCCTTTCCTTTTCCCGTAATGACAAGCACGGCATGAAAACCGCGCGCACGAGCAGAGTGAAGAAAACGCCCCAGCGCCGCGCGAGCCGCCGCTTGCGTCATGCCGTGAAGATCAATCCGTCCGTCAATTTCGAGCCGCCCCCGACGCAATCGTCGTTCCGAAGAGCGGTCGGCGGGCAGGGGTTTGTGATTACCGGCTACCGGCGAGCGCTTTGTTTCAGACGCTTTTCCGGTTTTTCGACCTACAGATTCCGTTTCGGGACCGCAATTTATTTCCCGGTCGAAATCTGCGCGTTCGGTATGCAACGGCGTGACTGTCCGGGTTACAACATGCCAGATTTGCCGTTCATCCGGATTCAGCTTCCGGCCGCTCATGAGGGGGGTACGAGTGCAGTCGCAACCGCCCTTGGCAAGAATACGATCCAGCTGGCATCCGAGCGAGTTGACCCTGCACGCCGCTCGGCCTCCTGTCCCCAGCCATAAAACAGATCACCGCGCATCGGGCCGCGTATGGCCCCGCCCGTATCCTGGGTAATAACAAGACCCCGCCATGCGTTCTCGCCGGGAAGATCAGCGCCAAGAATGACAGGCACACCATAGGGCAGGAATGCGGGATCAACGGCCACCGAAGCCATCGGCGTCAACGGCAGGCCGGCTGCACCTCTGGGACCGAGATCGGGATCAGGAAGCGGTTCGAGCCCGAAGAATATGTATCGCGGATTGACGGCAAACAGATCGCGGCTGGCTTCAGGGCCATTTTGGTTCAACCAGGCTTCAATTCCCGATTTTGAGGCCTGATGCAATTCCAGCTCACCACGCGAAACCAGTTCACGCCCAATGGAGACATACGGTTGCCCGTTGTGCGCTGCGAACGCGGCACGGCGTGTTTCACCATCGCCAAACACCAGCCGCCCGGAACCCTGAATTTGCAGGAAGAAGACGTCAATTGGGCGGCCCCAGGCTAAAATCTCGCCAGCATTTACGGCCTCGATCTCGGCTCGGTCGCGATAAGGAATGAAACGATTACCTTCGACTCGCCCCATAAGCCTCTGTCCCGCCAATTGATCGGAAAATACACCGAGATCGGCACTTATCAACTCGGCAGGGCGCGAACGAATGGCTTGCGTAAATTCACCGCCGGGCGCGCGGCGCACGTCCAGCTCCGGCTCATAGTAACCGGTCAGAAGGCCCGTTTCGGTGATTCCTAAACGGACACGCACCGGCACAAAAGCCGTTTCAAAATATTGGCGAGGCCGCTGGTCGTCTCGCAACCGACAGGCGGTTTGCCAATCACTGACTCGACCAGCAAAATCATGATGCACGGACATTGGTAAATCGCCCGGCATTTGGCCCAGCGCGACGCATGAACGCGAAAAGGCTGCAAAGCCGGATTCCAGGCTGAGGTTTTCCCAGTCCGGAATCTCTGACCAGTCCAGAATTTCAAATTGGAGCGCTGTCGTTTCTTCAACGACCGGAGCCGGCGGATCTGGATTGGGTTGTGGTGCTGGTTCTGTCTCACGCGCACACGCAATCAGAAACAGGCACAGAATTAGAGCATTAAGCCGTTTTGACGGCCGCCAGTTTCCAGTTCGATTTGCGATCAGAGGCATTTTTCTCAAACGTCCAGATTTCTTCAACCGTATTCAGTCGGGTCAAATCCCCGGCAATACGTTGACCGTCTTTGTCTTTCGTTTCTGTTGAGATATCCGCTTTGAACCTGACTTTGACCTGTAAATTGGCGCCATCCTGTGCGCTGTCCAGAATTTCGGTCTCGGCGATGCGGTCAATCTCTGTTGTGGTTGTCTCGCTCCGGCTTTCGCGATCAGATATCGCATTTGCATAGCGCCCGAAGACTTTTTCGGTGAGCAAGGGCTCAAGCGATTTGCGGTCGCCTTTGGCAAACCCCTCAACAATCAGGGCATAGGCTTTACGGGCACCGTCCATGAACAGGGCGGGGTCCATATCGATAACCCAGTTCACCCGAGCTTGCGGCTCACCCATTTCTGTAGCCGGAATGCCAGTTGATGGCGTGTCATCAGAAGACGAATGGTCGGCGCTGACATCCGGAGTATGCCCCGTCTTGCGGCCCAGAACCATGAACAGGCGATAGCCAAAGAAAACGGCGGCACCTGCGGCAATGAGAAGAGTAATAAACTCCATTTACTTCACCCGAATTAGATAATTTCATTTCAGAGCCTAACATAGGTTGGAGTGCGCGGTGAGTCAGCCCGCAGCCTGCGTCTTGCTCCATTCTCTCGCACATGTTACCCGCGCGCCTTCCTGAACTTGTCCGGTCTGAACCGGATAATCGAATACGGGCTGGAGAGAAAAATGGCTGATACGCCGGAACCGGGCGCGACCCCGCCGCAAGACAATCAACAGAATGTGCCGCAAATGCGGATATTGGCACAATATATCAAAGACCTGTCTTTCGAAAATCCAGGCGCGCCGGCAACGCTGCGTGCAAACCAGGCGCAGCCAAACATCGATTTGAATATCGATGTTCAGGCCAAGCCGCTGGAAGGCAATTCCTTCGAGGTCGCAATCATAATGTCTGCGCGTGCGCAGCGCGGCGAAGAAACCACCTTTATTTGCGAGCTGACCTATTGCGGCCTGTTTGACCTGGTGAATTTCGACGATGCTTCCCGACAGCCCATGCTGCTGGTTGAATGTCCGCGTCTTATTTTCCCGTATGCGCGTCGCGTCTTTGCCGATGCCACCCGCGATGGTGGCTTCCCACCCCTCATGCTGGAACCAATTGATTTTGCAGGTCTTTATCGCCAGCAGCTTGAAAAGCAACAAGCCGCTGCTCAAAACCCGAACGGCGAAACACCGGTTCAATAATCGCGAT
>BQJI01000061.1 GCA_021604625.1 Hyphobacterium sp.
GTACAGGATCTGATTACCGACAAGAAGCCGGATCTGGTGCTGTCGGGTGTCAATCGCGGCGGCAATGTTGCCGAGGATGTGACGTTTTCCGGAACTGTGGCCGGCGCCATGCAAGGCATGCAGCTGGGGATTCCCTCGATCGCGCTCAGCCAGGTCTATTCCTTCATGCCGGATGCCGAGCCCCGCTGGGAAGTGTGTGAAACCTTTGGCGCGCCGATCATCCGCAAATTGCTGGAGCAGGGCTGGGATGAAGATGTACTCATCAACATCAATTTCCCCGATCGCGATCCGGCGGATGTGAAGGAAGTGGAAGTCACCAAACAGGGGCGCCGGGACCAGGCCATTGTCCATGCCGACAAGCGGCAGGATCCGCGCGGCGTTGATTATTACTGGATCGGGTTTCGCGGCGCACCGCAAAGCCCGGCAGAAGGCGATGATTTGCATGCCGTCATGGGCGGGCGCATTTCAGTGACGCCGTTGCATGTTGATTTGACTCATATGGAAACCCATCACCGTTTGAAGGGGGTTCTGGGCGGTGCGCCGCCGCGCAAATGAGCATGGCCGACGCCCGTGTGATTCAACTGGTCATGAGCTTGCGTGGGCAAGGCGTGACGGATCGGCATGTGCTGGGGGCGATCGAGCGCACGCCGCGCAATGCCTTCGTGCCGGACCGGTTTCTGGATCATGCGTTTGAGGACCGGGCCCTGCCCATCGATTGCGGCCAGACCATCAGCCAGCCGCTCGTTGTCGGATTGATGACCCAGCTTTTGAACGTCGATGATCGCTGCAAAGTGCTGGAAATCGGCACGGGCTCCGGCTACCAGGCCGCCATCCTGTCGAAACTGGCGCGCCGGGTTTACACCATCGAACGCTATCGGACGCTGGGCAAAGAGGCAGAGGCGCGGTTTTCCAAGCTTCGCCTGAGCAATATCACACCGCGAATCGGGGATGGCACAAAAGGCTGGCCGGAACAGGCGCCGTTTGACCGCATTATCGTGACGGCGGGTGCGCCGGTTCGCCCCGACACGCTGCTGGAACAGTTGAAACCGGGCGGCATAGCGGTTGTGCCGGTGGATAATGATGGCGGCACGCAGACGCTTATCCGCTACACGCGAAGCGATGACGGAAGCCTGCAGGAAGATGCCATTTCCAAGGTTCGTTTCGTCCCGCTGGTTGAAGGTGAAACAAAAGCGCTCTGAATTGTCGGTTTGGCTAACGGCTGATTAACGCCTGTTTGGCTTACTGCCTTCGATTTGGCGAAGTGAATTTATCTGTGTTGAATGTTCGAGTTCTCATATCGATTGTCTTGACCGCCTGTGTGGCCGCATGTGCGACACCGACGCCGCGCGAACCTGCGCGCATTGATTACCGATCGCCGAACACAAGCGGACCGTCTCCGGCGGTGCTGAATTCAGCGGCCGGATGCGAACCGGGTAGCAGCTACCGGGTGCAGTCGGGCGATACGCTGTCAGAAATTGCCGAAGCATGCGGCGTGAGTTCAAGCGAGCTGGCGGGCGTTAACGGTGTCTATGAACCCGATACCTTGCAGGCCGGGCAGGATCTGACACTTCCACGGCCCTCCGCACATACTGTTCGTCGAGGTGAAAACCTCTACCGCATCGGTTTGCGCTACAATATCAATTACGTCGATCTGGCGGCCCATAACGGCATTTCGCCGCCTTACGCGATCGAAGTCGGGCAGGAAATTCGTATCCCGGGCGGGCAAGTTCGCACCGTCTCGCTTGACCCGCCTGCCATCCGGTCCGAGCCACCTCGCACAACTGCCACGCGGGAAACCCCTGTCAGGGTCGAACGCACCGCACCGCCTCCGCAAAGACCTAGTCCTCAGCCTGTCAGTGCCGGTCCGGTGACGTTCCAGTGGCCGATCCGTGGTGACATTGTTTCGACTTTTGGCCCAAAACCGGACGGACGCCGTAATGACGGAATAAATATCGCAGCTGATGAGGGCGACAGTGTTCGCGCCGCTGCCGCCGGAACCGTTGTCTATGCGGGCGGTGAATTGCAGGGTTATGGCGAGCTTGTCCTGATCCGTCATGATGGTGGATGGGTCACGGCTTATGCTCATAATTCCAGACTGTTAGTGGCCGAAGGCGACCGCATTGAACAGGGCCAGCTGGTGGCAGAGGCCGGATCGACGGGATCGGTGGACACCGCGCAGGTCCATTTCGAGATCAGACGGGGGGTCACACCGGAGGATCCCATGGGCCATCTGTCAGAAAGCTAGCCGCCAACCCTTGTTGCATGGCGCGCGCGTCCCGATATATTCCCGCGACCTTCCAATTAAACGGTTCGCTACAGGGACATTTTCATGTTTGACGCAATCACCACCGCTTCCGCCGCAGGCGCACCTGGAGGCGCGATGGGCGCCTTGATCCAGTTTGCGCCGCTTATCCTGATTTTCGTGGTCTTCTATTTCCTGCTCATTCGCCCGCAGCAGAAGCGGATGAAGGATCATCGCGAGATGGTCGCCGCTCTGTCCAAAGGCGATGAAGTCGTGACCGCTGGCGGCGTTGTCGGTAAAGTCGTCAAAGTCGATGAGGGTGAGCTTCAGGTTGAAATTGCGACCGGCGTGAAAGTCCGCGTCATGCGCGCCACAGTGTCTGAGGTTCGTTCACGGACCCAACCGAAAGCGGCGAATGACAGCAAAACCGGATCAAAATCCGACAGCAAAACAGTCTCGGAGTAGGAGCTGATGCTCTATTTCGCTAACTGGAAAATCGGCCTGATTCTGGCCGTTTCGCTGCTCGGTATCTGGTTCGCCGCCCCGAATTTCTCGCCTGTACCGGGTCAGACCGTCAATCTCGGCCTGGACCTGCAAGGCGGATCTCACCTTGTTTTCGAGGTGGATTTGCCCGGTGTCGCGGCCGAACGCCTGACCGGCCTGTCCAGTGAAGCGAATGTTTTGTTGCGCCAGCAACCCGCTATTCCCACTGCGGCGAATGCCGTTATCGGGGAAGAGGTTGTCATCCGTGTGGCTCGCGCCGACGATATGGAGGAGGCCTATACGCGCCTGCAAAGCCTGTCGCGACCAGTTGGTGATGGCTCCCTGTCACTAACAGGCGGGCTTGCGCCGCGCAGCGCGGCTTTTGTTCGTGACGATGAGGAGCGGACAATCCGAATTGCGCTGACCGATGCAGCACTGATTGATATCCGCGACCGAACGATTGCCCAATCCATTGAGGTTATCCGCCGCCGCGTTGATGCGACTGGTACGACCGAACCGACCATTGCCCGCCAGGGCGATGAGCGCATTCTGGTTCAGGTTCCCGGCGAGAGTGATCCGTCCCGCATTATCGAACTCGTGGGTACAACGGCGAGAATGACCTTCCATCTTGTGCGCGCCGATGTCGCTGTTGGTGCTGACGGCCAGGGCCGTGCGCCTCCAGGCGTTCGCATTATTCAGCAGGACGATTTGTCCGAGCCCTATATTGCGGTTGAACGCCGCGCGATGGTGTCCGGTGAAAACCTCACCTATGCGGGATCAACCTTCCAGGAAGGCCAGCCGGTTGTCGAATTTCGTTTTGACACGACTGGTGCGGCTGCATTTGGCCGTGTGACCTCGCAGAATGTTGGCCGCCGCTTCGCCGTTGTGCTGGATGATGTGGTTATTTCATCGCCGGTAATCCTCAGTCCGATTCTTGGCGGCTCCGGCGTGATCCAGGGCAATTTCACGTTTGAAAGCGCCTATGACCTCGCCGTGCTGTTGCAGGCCGGTGCGCTGCCCGCAGAGCTGACGGTCGTAGAGCAGCGTTCTGTCGGACCGGGTCTGGGGCAAGATTCGATCAACAAGGGCACGATTGCCGTGATCATCGGCTTCATTGGCGTGATTATTTTCATGCTGGCCGCGTATTCGATGTTCGGCATTTTCTCGAACATTGCCTTGTTGCTGAACGTCACGTTGATTCTCGGTGCGCTGTCCGGGCTTCAGGCGACGCTCACCCTGCCAGGGATCGCCGGAATCATCCTGACCATTGGTATGGCGGTGGACGCGAATGTGCTGATCTATGAGCGCATACGTGAAGAATCGAGAAACGGGCGCACGCCGGCCAATGCAATCGAAAAAGGGTATTCGGAGGCGTTATCCGCAATCCTGGATGCCAACATCACCACGCTGATTGCTGCGGGTGTGCTTTACATGCTCGGCGCCGGGCCGGTGCGCGGGTTTGCCGTGACGCTTGGTATCGGCATCATCACTTCGGTATTCACCGCTTTTGTCGTCTCCCGCTTGCTGGTTGCAATGTGGGTGAAGGGGCTGAAGCCCAAAAAGCTCCCGATTTAGGAGACGGCCATGTCCCTCGCACTTGTAAATTTCTTCCCGACCTCGACCGCCATACCCTTTATCAAGGCGCGCTTTGCGGCGTTCGTTGTATCGGCGGTGATGATCATCTCGTCGATCGCGGCCTTTTTTGTGATGGGCCTCAATTTCGGCATCGACTTTACCGGCGGCGTCACGCTCGAAGTGCGGACCGAACAGGAAATTGACGCCGGGCGCATTGATGAGATGCGGACCTTGCTGGACGATCTCGGCTTGGGCGCCATCGAATTGCAAGGCCTGTCCGAGCTGACCGAAGGGTCGGAATGCTACGGCAATCATTGCGCGCTGATCCGAATTCAGCCGCAAGCGGGTGAGGGGTTGGCCGCTGAACGTGCGCAACAGGCCGCGAATGAAGCCGTCCAGACGGCCCTCACAGCGCAATACCCTGAAATCGAGTTTCGATCGGTTCAGGTGCTGGGTCCGAAAGTGTCCGGTGAGCTGGTTGAGGCGGGCATTCTGTCCATCGTGATCGCGCTGTTCCTGATGCTGCTCTACATCTGGTTCCGGTTCGAATGGCAATACTCGGTCGGGGCGGTGCTGGCGCTGGTCCACGATGTGATCATCACTATCGGTATGTTTTCGGTCACGCAGCTTGAATTCACGCTTTCAACGATTGCCGCCATTCTTACAATCGTCGGTTATTCGATGAATGATACAGTCGTGGTTTATGACCGCATCCGCGAAAATATCCGCAAATTCAAGAAGAAGCCTTTGAGTGAAGTGCTGGATTTGTCGATCAACAATACGTTGTCGCGGACGGTATTGACGTCGGTGACGACGCTGGTGGCGCTGTTTTCGCTGTGGTTGCTTGGCGGGGCCGCACTGCAGGGCTTCGCGTTTGCGATGATTTTCGGCATCGTGATCGGGACGTATTCCTCGATTTTCGTGGCGGCGCCGCTATTGACGGTTACCCAAGTCAAACGCGATTCCAGCGAGAGCTGAGTTTGCTTTTTTTGCAAGCCTGATATGGTCCCCCCAACAAGTGAATCGGGGAGGGTTCAATTATGGCTTCTATTCTGACGAATTTGCGCATGACCGTTCATCTGTCGCTGGCTTTGGCGGTGATTTTTCTGGTCGGGTATGCGTTCGCCTATGAGAGCATCGGGTTTGGCGGTGCCTTCTGGATGGCGGCTGCGCGATGGAGCCACGTTGTGGCGGGCGTGATGTGGATCGGCCTGTTGTGGTATTTCAACTTCGTGCAGATTCCGACCATGCCGGAAATTCCAGACGAGATGAAACCGGCAATCGGCAAACACATTGCACCGAAAGCCCTGTTCTGGTTCCGCTGGGGCGCCGCTTTCACAGTATTGACCGGTCTGTTGGTGATCGGATTGCGTCACGCATCGGGCGGCTATGGCTACCATGATGTTCTGACCCTGGGCCTTCTGTCCGAAAGCTATTCAGCGCAATATTCCTTCCTGGGGATCGGGATATGGATGGCGTTGATCATGGCGTTCAATGTCTGGTTCATCATCTGGCCAAAACAGAAAATCGCCCTTGGCCTCGTTGAGGCGGATGCGGATGCGAAGCCGAAAGCGGCACGAACAGCCATGTTGTTCTCGCGGCTGAACACGCTGCTCTCGTTGCCGATGCTGGTGGCGATGGCCGGTGCCCAGACACTGTTTGGCTAGACGCGGAAAAAGATCGCCCGGACAAGCCGGGCGGTGACAAAGTCTGATTGTGATGCCCCGGCGTTATGCCGGGGCATTTCTTTTTCGGTTACTGTCCGGAAGCCGCCAGATTGTCGGCGGCGAAGCTCCAATTCGCGAGCTTGCCGAGAAAAGTCTCGATATAATCAGGACGGCGATTCTGGAAATCGAGATAATAGGCGTGTTCCCAGACATCCATGGTCAGCAGGGGCACGACGCCGTCTTCGGTAAGCGGCGTTTCGGCATTGAGCGTCTTGCGCACTTCGAGCTTGCCGTTCTTGACGACCAGCCACGCCCAACCGGATCCGAACTGGGTGGCGCCGGCATCGCTGAATGCTTTCCTGAATCCGTCGAACGAACCGAAATCACGATCAATCCGGGTTGCCAGATCACCCATTGGCTCACCCCCGCCTTCGGGGCTCATCGAGTTCCAGTAAAAAGTATGATTCCACGTCTGGGCAGCATTGTTGAACAAGCCCTGATCACCCGACTTTGCCGCTTTGCGGATCAGGTCTTCAAGCGACAGTTTTTCATCATCGCTGCCGTCGATGGCAGAATTCATTTTCGAGACATAGGCTGCGTGGTGTTTTCCGTGGTGAAAACCAAGCGTCTGTGCGGAGATATGCGGTTCCAGTGCGTCTGATGCATAGGGAAGGTCGGGGAGGGAGTGGGCCATCTTCTTGCTCTTTCTTCTGTTATTCATTCATGACTCTGCCAATCGGGCAGCCTATTCGCTTGGTAGCGAATATGGGTATTCTTTCAGAGATTTCCACCCTCCAGCGACGTTGGATACATGAAGAATTCAGACACAACAGGCCGGAAAACCGACGGCCGGGAAATCGCCGCCGCCTTTGCGCCGCGCGCACAGCGCTTGCAGCTGATGGCGCTTTATCGTTGGATCGCTGAAATTGAACAGATTGGCGACAAGGCAAAAGAGCCGGCGATCCGGGCGATGCGTTTTGCCTGGCACAGAGACGCAGTCGGTGATCTCTGCCAGCGTCCCCGAAAAATCCGTCGGCACGTGGCCTATGAGGGGCTGGCGCGTCTGATCGATGATGACATTCTCGACGTGCGGGATCTGCTGTCCATCATAGATGCGGTTGAAACCGGGCAGGACCCGGAGGCGGTGGCGGATCAAGCGGCGCTACTGGCGATGCTGGATGGTCATTTCGGCGGCGTGACCCGTCTTTCCGCGCGGATTTGTGGTGGAGAAGAACCGGCTCTGGTCGCATTGGCCGGGCGTGTCATCGGTCTTGATCATTGGGTCAGTGGGTTTGCGATGCGCGCGGGCCGGCAGTTTGCACTTGTTCCGGCCAGCGATCTGCGATCGGTTGATTTCAATATTCATCGATTGGCGACGGGGCGAGAGCCTGAGATTGCGAAACAGGCTTTTACGCCTACGCTTGAGTGTTTTGCGCTTCATCTCAGCAAAATTCGCGAGGCGGGCGCAAGTCCAACGGCGTTGTTTCCAGCACTGGGGGCTGCTCGTTTGGCTCACGCAACGCTGCGCAAGGCCAAAGGGGCGTCAGATCTCTATCGAACAAACTTCGCCCGCTCACAGATCGGTTGTCAGTTCGATCTGACCAGAGCTTCTTTATCAGGTCGTCTCTAGTCGCCGATATGCTCTTCGAAATAGGCTTCAAGGCGGTTCAGAACTTCCAGCCTCAAAACCGGGACGATTTCAACTTGGTTGTGAAACCTGGTTTTGCAGCCAGGCATCAACATCATGCAGGGCGCGGGCGCTCATGGCGCGTTTGCGCGCGACGGACTTTTCCTTGCCGCGAATGCGCTTGCCGTCGTCTGTTTTTAGTGGAATTTCGATATCCGGAAAGAGGCCGAAATTCACATTCATCGGCTGGAAACTGGCTTTCGGACCCGACATGTGGCCACCGGTAACATGGCGAATAAGTGCGCCAAATGCTGTGGTTTCAGGCGGTGGTGTAATGTCATGGCCCAGTCGTTCGGCGGCGGCAAAACGCCCGGCCATCAACCCCATGGCGGCGCTTTCTACATAGCCTTCCACGCCGATCACCTGCCCGGCAAACCGCAGGGCGGGCCGGGCTTTGAGGCGTAATTGGTCGTCGAGTAACCGAGGCGAATTGAGAAAAGTATTGCGGTGAATGCCGCCAAGGCGGGCGAATTTCGCATTTTCCAGGCCCGGAATGCTCCGGAAAATATCGCTCTGCGCGCCATATTTCAGCTTGGTCTGGAAGCCCACCATGTTGAAAAGCGTGCCGAGCTGATTGTCCTGGCGCAATTGAACGACGGCGTGCGGTTTGATGTCCGGATTGTGCTTGTTGGTCAGGCCGCGTGGTTTCATCGGACCCCATCGCAGGGTTTCGATGCCGCGCTCGGCCATGACTTCAATTGGCAGGCAGGCTTCAAAATAGGGCGTGTCTTTTTCCCAGTCCTTGAATTCGGTGTGCGGCGCCGACAGCAATGCGGCGATAAAGGCCTCATATTGCGGCTTGTCCATCGGGCAATTGATGTAGGCGGCGCGGTCGGCCTCGGTATCGCCCTTGTCATAACGCGACTGCATCCAGGCGATATCCATATTGATGCTGTCGCGCTCTATGATCGGCGCGATGGCGTCAAAGAAAGCCAGCGAATCCTCGTCCGTGAATTCCAGAACCGCCTTGGCCAGCGACGGAGAGGTCAGGGGGCCGGTGGCGATGATGACGCTGTCCCAGTCTTCCGGTGGCAGACCGGAGATTTCGCCGCGTTCTATTGTTACCAATGGGTGTTCGGTCAGGGCTTTGGTGACGGCATCCGAAAAGGCCTCGCGATCGACGGCCAGCGCGCCTCCGGCCGGCACTTGCACCTTGTCGCCTGTTGTCATGATCAGACTATTGGCGCGACGCATTTCCTCATGCAGCAAACCCACCGCATTCGACTGGGCATCATCGGACCGGAAGGAGTTTGAACAGACCAGCTCGGCCAGGCCGTCCGTCTGGTGGGCTTCGGTTTTCCGGACCGGGCGCATTTCGTGGAGAATGACGGGGATGCCGGCATTCACCAGCTGCCAGGTGGCCTCGGATCCGGCCATGCCGCCGCCGATAATGTGTACAGGATGTGTCATGGCGCGGGGATATAGCCGCTTGTTGCTTTTGACCCAAGCGCTCTTCGCAATTTCGCGCTTTGCGTGTAGCGTTGCCGCTGGAATTCTTTAGCGAGGAATCGAAATGCGATTGTTTGTGGTGGTTTTGTACAGCCTGTTTCTGACCGGTAACGCGTATTCACAAGGCCTGCCGCGCGATGTGGCAACAGCCTATCGCGCCTATGAAGCTGCGGTGGATGCCGAAGACTGGACTGAGGCGGCCTTGCAGGCCGAACTGGCCTGGCGGGGTGCTGAATCTGGCGATGTTGATGATGCAACCGTCACGACACTCGCGGCAAACTTTGGCGAAGTGGCATTGATTGTTGGCGACAATACCGGAGCCGCCGAGGCCTATGAAAGGGCAGTGGACATTATGGGGCGACGTCATGAGGACGTTGAAACCCGCGCGAATTACCTGCGACTGGCGGCTCAGGCCCAGTATCTGGTTGAGGACTATAGAGCGGCGCGAAACCTGTCCGCTGATGCGGCAGATGCATTTGAAAATTTACCGGAAAGCGAAGCGATTTGGGTAGGGATCTATCAAAGCCAAATGATTCGCGCTTTCGCCTATATGCGAGGCGGAAATGCTATACGGGGCGGACGGTTTGCCCGCCAGGCGCTTGAAGCCCTTTCTCATATTGGTCCGGTGAATAATGATGAAACGGCCAGCTTGGCATTTCTGGCCGGCCTGAATTCTGCACTATCCCGTCAGGCTACCGAGGCTGCCTACTATTTTACGCTAACCAGCTACATTAACGACGAGATCGAAGCCGGTGAGGACGCCAGCAACATCGCATTGGCATGGGCTCGATATATGCGCGGCACGATGAGCGCAGACGAACGAGCTGAATTGCTCAATCGTTTGCAAAATAGCGGATACAGGCCAGCCGAATGCTCGATTGGTGATTCAGGCTGTTATGACTCTCCAGAATGGGTCGATTCATTTGGATCGGATGCAGCTGTCGTCGATGCAGAACCTGAGAGAAGGATTCCGCCCCAATATCCGGCAGAGGCCGCCGGAGCCGGTCTCGAAGGCATGGCCTTGATGCGATATACGATTACGGCAGAAGGTCGAGCGACAGACATCGAGGCCGTTTATTCCGTCCCGCATAGCGTGTTCGCGGATGCATCTGAAGATGTTTTACGTCGCTGGAGGTTTCGTCCCGCGACGGTTGATGGCATACCGGTCGAGCGGACGGATCGATACACGCAATTTGAATTTGCGTTGGCGAATTGATCATGATTGAACTGACTTTTTTCGCGTTGCTGACGGCTCAGTCCGGTGCGCCTTCGCAAAATGATTGCACGGCAATTGTTGATCGCGTGGAAGTCCGCCGTGCCGTGAGAATGGGGCAGTCAGATACAATTATCGAAGCCGCAGATCTGGTTGAGGGCTGCGGCGGCCGCGAAGAATTGCTGGTGTTGGCAGCCCAGACAGCTTGGGAGGAAGGTGATCTCGACGCTGTTCCCGTGCTCGCATCCAGCGCGTTACGATTGATTGGCGATCGTGGATGTGCATGGACGCCGCTTGCAGCGCGGCTCGCTTTTGCCACCGGATTCGCCCGGCGGGCCATCGGTGAAGATGGGGATGAATTTTACTTCTTTGTGGCAGGCCGTGTCGATGATGCCGCCAGTGGTCTCGACAATGAATGGAGAGCTGTGGCGCGTGAGTTCGCAGAAGATTTTGGCACTTACCCGCCCGACGACATTTTTGCTTTTGGCAGCCCGTATATAGCGCCACCTTATCGGGTCGATGAAACCCAATGCGGAGACTTGCCGACATTTTACATTCGCTTCGACGCGCCTTTTCAAACTCCGGCGTTTGCCGTCTATGATCTATTGACTGACGAAGACGGCGACATTCGCAGAGCCCGACTTGTGATGTCTTACCCCGGAGATATGCCGCGACGTCTTGAGCGCCGATTGCGCGGGCGTAGAAGTCATGACGTCTATTACGACGGCTATCATATGCTGGCATTCGATCCCTGCACACCGGACTGGTTTATTGTCGATGAGGAAGGCCCCGTTTGCGTCTACGCTACGGATGCGTCGGAATGACTTTCTAACGCAATCTGCCGCAATTGATGCATTGCCGTTTGCCGTGCGGCGTATAATTTCCGCCCTATGACCCGATTGTCTTCCTTTGCGGCGCTGCCCGGTGCCCTCGTCAAAACACTGACGTTTTTTCGCCAGAACCTGCGACCTGCAGCCACCGTGGC
>BQJI01000062.1 GCA_021604625.1 Hyphobacterium sp.
TGATGGGGCACACATCGCGGCGCTGCTCATCACGTTTTTCTACACCGCCATGCCGCGATTGATCGAAGATGGACGGCTTTATCTGGCGCAACCGCCGCTCTATCGGCTGACGCAGGGCTCGAAAACCGTTTATGCGCGCGATGATGCGCAACGCGAACAGCTCCTGAAATCAGAATTCAAAACAGGTGCGAAAGTGGATGTCGGTCGATTTAAAGGCCTGGGTGAAATGACACCCGCACAGCTGAAATCCACGACGATGGACCCCGCCGTCCGACAAATGGCGCGGATTACATTTGATGCGACCGGGCGGCCCGCATTCGAAGCGCTGGTGGAAACCCTGATGGGCAAAAAGGCCGAATTGCGCTTCCAGTATATTCAGGATCATGCGCCGCAATTCACGGAAAACGAACTCGACGTTTGACACTGCCGCCCGGCTCCCGTTTCATTGATGTAATGCGACACGTTGCGGAATAACAAGAGGTAGATTGAACATGTCACTCGACTGGAAACGATGGACAGCCTTGCTGGCCGCCGGATTGCTCACGGCCTGCTCGAACGGCCAGGACGCCGATACCGCGTCCGGCGCAACTGACGATGCTGAAGATGCGGATGTCGTTCGCTTCGATCTTGATCCCTATCCCTCAACCTATGTGCCGCAACCGAGCGAAACCACGTTGATCACCGGGGCAACGATTTTTGATGGTGCCGGTAATGAAATCCAGAATGGCGATATCCTGATCGAAAACGGCCGGATATCAGCGATTGGACAGGGACTGGAAGCACCGTATGGTACGACGGTTATCAATGCGACAGGGCGCTTCATCACGCCGGGTGTCATCGACATCCACTCTCATCTGGGCAATTACCCGTCGCCGAGTGTCGATGCCCATTCTGACGGCAATGAACTGACCCAGCCAAATACGGCTGAAGTCTGGACCGAACATTCGGTCTGGCCACAGGATCCGGGTTTTGCCCGCGCTCTGGCTGGCGGGGTTACAACGCTCCAAATTCTTCCGGGTTCCGGCAATCTGTTCGGTGGTCGCGGCGTTATCCTGCGCAATGTGGCGGCCCGCACGGTTCAGGAAATGAAGTTTCCGGGCGCGCCCTACACGCTGAAAATGGCCTGCGGTGAAAACCCGGCCCGCGTTTATGGCGGGCGTGGGTCATCACCCGCAACCGACATGGGTAATATGGCCGGATATCGCGCGGCCTGGATCCGGGCGAGCGATTATCGCGATAGCTGGCATGATTACTGGGACGATCCGGAGAATAATTCCGCCCCCACCCGCGATCTTGAACTCGACACGATGATGGGAGTTCTGGATGGCGACATTCTGGTTCAGATGCACTGTTACCGAGCTGACCAGATGGCGCAAATTATAGATATGAGCGAAGAGTTCGGATATCAGGTTTCCGCCTTTCACCACGGCGTTGAGGCCTACAAAATTCCAGACCTTCTGGCCGAAGCCGACATCTGTGCTGCGGTCTGGGCCGATTGGGGTGGTTTCAAGATGGAGGCGTTCGACTCGATCCGCGAAAACCTGGCGCTGATTCATGCCAATGGGGCCTGCGCCATGATCCATTCTGATAACGATCTGAACATTCAGCGACTGAATCAGGAAGTCGCGAAAGCGCTTTCGGATGGCCGAAGAATGGGGCTCGATATTTCGGATGCCGATGCTGTTTCCTGGTTCACCTCAAACCCGGCTCACGCTCTGGGAATCGCCGATGAAACGGGTTCGCTGGAGGCTGGAAAACGCGCCGACATCGTGATCTGGTCAGCGCATCCCTTTTCGACGTATGCGCAAGCCGACCATGTCTTTATCGACGGCGCGCTGATGTATGACCGCGACAACGGGGTTCAACCGGTCAGCGATTTCGATGTCGGGCATATTGGTGAGGGAGACGACTAATGAACAAGCTCGTTACACTTCTCGCTGCAGCCATGACGCTGGCAGGCGCAGCCGCCGCACAAGACCTCGCCGTCATCAATGGACGGGTTATCACCAATACGGATCAGGGTCAGATCGAGTCGGGCGGCGTACTCATCCGCGACGGAGTCATTGTTTCGGTGGCCGCCAATATCGACGTGCCGGATGGCAGCGTGGTTATCGACGCCGACGGCGGGTGGATTACACCCGGTATTTTTGCGCCGGTGACCCAGCTCGGCCTGGTTGAAGTCGGCGCGGAAAGCTCCACAAGCGATTCTGCCGCATCTGATAGCGGGTTTTCCGTGGCGCTGGATGTCGAGGACAGCTTCAATCCCAACAGCATCTATCTGGCCTCCAATCGCATGGAAGGCATCACACGTTTCGCCGTAATGCCCTCGACAGGTCACAACCTGTTTGGCGGACGCGGCGCTCTGGGCGAAACCAGTGGCAGCATGGATGCCCTCTTTGACACCCAGAGTTTTGTGTTCGCCGATCTCAGCCAATCCGGTGCCTCGCGGGCCGGTGGTACGCGCGCAGCTGCATGGGCTTTCCTGGAAGCCGCTTTTGGCGATGCGCGGGCCTATCCGGGTCGATATTCGTCCGGCCATGGCGATGCACTGGACCGCTATGACGCCGCGGCCCTGGTCGATGTTGTGCGCGGCCGTGTGCCGTTAATTCTGGAGGTCGACCGCGCGACCGATATTCGCCGCGCCATCCGCTTCGCTGCCGAAAACGTGCCGGTCCAACTGGTTATATTTGGCGGTGCGGAATCCTGGATGGTGGCTGAGGAACTAGCCAGTGCCGGGATTCCGGTTCTGATGGACCCGATGCGTAATTTGCCATCGTCATTCGATGCATTGGGTTCGACACTCGAAGCTGCAGCACGACTGGATGCTGCAGGTGTCACCGTGGCCTACACGACACAAACCGCCAGCGGATATTTCAACCCGCGCCTCCTGCCCCAACATGCGGGCAATGCGGTCACCAACGGTGTCTCATGGGATGCCGCGTTTCGCGCCATCACCCTGACCCCTGCGGAAATCTATGGTGTCGGCGATCAATATGGCGCGCTGGCGCCGGGGTATTTGGCGGATGTTGTGATCTGGGATGGCGATCCACTAGAAGTCATGTCTGCACCGAGCCATGTCATAATTGACGGCGAACAGACGGATTTGACTTCACGGCAGACCCGCTTGCGTGATCGATATGCTGACATGGATGACACAACGCCCTTCGCATATCGTGACTAATGGGTCACGCTGATTGACAGGCATCGTGCCGCTCGTATGGTGCGCCAACTTTTCAGACGGTCGTATCTTTTCGAAGATGCGACCGTTATCCTTCACGGACGACTAGATAACTGACGTATGACATCCTTTTCAGACCTTGGCCTTGGCCAGAAACTTCTCGATGCCCTTGATGCTGTTGGCTATAAAGAGCCAACGCCCATCCAGGCTGGTGCCATCCCGCCCGCGCTTGAGGGGAAAGATGTGCTTGGCATCGCCCAGACCGGTACCGGGAAAACCGCTTCCTTCACACTGCCGCTGATCGAGCGCCTGTCCAAAGGACGGGCCAAGGCGCGCATGCCGCGTTCGCTGATCCTGTCACCAACCCGGGAATTGGCCGCACAGATTGCCGACAATTTCGACAATTACGCCAAGAATACAAAACTGACGAAAGTCCTGCTGATCGGCGGCGTGGCTTTTGGACCGCAGGAAGAAATCCTGAACAAAGGTGCCGACGTTGTCATTGCCACACCGGGCCGCCTTCTGGATCAGTTCGAGCGCGGCAAGGTTTTGCTGAACGGCGTCCAGATTCTGGTTATCGATGAAGCCGACCGGATGCTGGATATGGGGTTCATTCCCGACATTGAACGCATTTTGAAGACCCTGCCGGCGCGTCGACAAACGCTGTTTTTCTCGGCCACTATGCCGCCGGAAGTAAAATCGCTCGTGGACCGTTTCATGAATGAACCGGAGCGGGTCGAAGTATCCAAACCGGCTTCGACCGCGACGACGATCAGCCAGCTGGTCGCGCGCGTGAAAGATAAAACGCCGGCCTCGAAACGCGATATGCTGCGTCGTGCGATCGACCGCGATGGCGTCAAGAATGGTATCATTTTCTGCAACCGCAAACGCGATGTCGACACCGTTGCGAGGTCATTGAAAAAGCATGGCTTCTCTGCTGCGCCCATTCATGGCGACCTGGATCAGTCGACCCGCACGCAAACTCTTGCGGATTTCAAATCGGACACGCTCCGCTTTCTGGTGGCCAGTGATGTGGCCGCCCGGGGGCTCGACATTCCTGCCGTGAGCCATGTTTTCAATTACGACGTTCCACACAATGCGGATGATTATGTTCACCGTATTGGCCGGACGGGCCGCGCGGGCCTGAAGGGTGAGTCTGTCACGATCGTTGCGCCGGGTGATGAGCGCAATCTCGCTGCCGTTGAAAAAATGCTCGGCAAATCGATTGATGATGCTGATTTCGGTGCCGGGTCACCCAAAAAACCAGCGGCTGAAAAACCGACCCGCAAAAGCAAGCCGACAGTTTCAACGGCCAAGAGCAAGGACACACCGTCCGCTGATTTCGAACCGAAAGTCGAAGCAACACCCGCTACGTCTGCAGCGGCAACTGAACCATCACCGAACAATGCCCCGCCAAGCGCAAAACCTGCGCCAGCGAAAAAAACCGCCTCGAAAGCGTCTGACCGTTCTGCAAAGCGGCATGACCAATCCCGGCGAAACGACGGCGATCACGATCGGTTCAAGGGTTTTGGCAAAGATGTGCCAGCTTTCTTCAACATCGGCGAAAATTAATTCACGCGCCTGTTTACCCCTTCTTTTCCTTTCTACTGCAGCTTTATAAAAACCCGAATCATGCTGAAATGCTGACGGGGATTGCAATGGAATACAGGGGTTGCTCGTGAACGGACGCATGCAAGGACCAGAAGGTCGAACGCTCGCCAAAGAATCGCTTGAGTTGATGGAGCGATACGAAATCGCCCCGACCCCGGAAAATTACGCGGTGTTTTCGAGTTTTGCAGCAGATTCGACACCTGAACTCTGCGAAGCGATTACAAATCGCATAAACAAGAATGAACCTGTCGACCAGCGCTTCTGCGACGCGCTCTATAATGAATATTTTGCCGTCGCGAAAATTCAGGACGTTGTCATGGCGAGCTCGGGCGCGATGAATGACGAACTCCTGCAGGTTCGCGAATCCCTGAAAGCCGCCGAAAAACACACTGCCGAATATGGCGAAACGCTTGCCGGCGTTGAAACTGCATTCGACGAGAACGCCGACCCCTCACAGGTCCAGGGCGTCGTCCAGTCACTGGTTGCGGCGACGACCCGCATGCAACAGCGTTCGCGCGAACTTGAGCGTAAACTGCACGAGACGTCCAGCGAAGTGGTCAAACTACGCACCAATCTTGAGCGTGTGCGTGAAGAGTCCATGACCGATGCCCTCACCGGAATTGCCAATCGGAAGCGTTTTGACGAAATGCTGCGCAAAGGCCGTCGGTCTGCGGACGCGAATAACGAAGAATTCTGCCTTGTCCTCTGCGATATTGATTATTTCAAACGGTTTAACGATACGTGGGGCCATCAAACGGGTGACCAGATCATTCGCTTTGTCGCCGGCTGTCTGACGCGAAATGCCAGCGAGCACCACACTGTGGCGCGATATGGCGGCGAGGAATTTGCGATTGTCATGCCGAAGTCGAGCCTTCCGGAAGCCAATGCAATGGCCGAAAATATCCGTATGACGGTTGAAGGCAAACGCCTGTTGCGCAAATCGACCAGCGAAGACCTTGGAAACATCACCATTTCGCTTGGCGTGGCATTGTACAAGCATGGCGAAGCGGTTGAGGAATTGATCGAGCGCGCCGATAGCAATCTGTACAAGTCAAAGAAAGCTGGTCGCAATCGGGTGACGACAGAAAGCGGTAACAGTGTGCGTTCGGCTGCCTAGGCGCGCTGTTCAAATCTCACTAGTCTGAGCCCCGGCAACCACCGGGGCTTTTTCATGACCAAACACATGTCGTCGGAGAAACATTTTGTCTGGCGTGGGCGTGACGTCACACGGGTCGAAAATTTCTCCGACATCATCTTTGCGTTGTCGATGACGCTGATCGTCGCGTCCTCGGTTCCAACGACGTTTGATGATCTTGTCGTCTTGTGGCGCGAAGCGATTGCTGTCGCGCTCTGCTTCGCTCTGATCCTGTCAATCTGGTCCAAACACCACGCCTTTCACCGGCGTTACGGGCTGGACGATGGCATGACCGTGATTTTGAATGCGATCGTCCTGTTCCTGATCATGATTTTTGCCTACCCACTGAAATTTCTGGCGTTGTTCCTGGTGAATTTCTTCACCGGATACTACCAAAGCGGGCCCGAGATCGCTGCCGTCCTGCCGCTGGATCAGGTCTCCTTGTTCATGATCATCTATGCGTCCGGTTATGCCGCCGTGTTCGGCGTTTTTGCACTTCTCTATGCACACGCGCTAAAGCGGGCGGACAGTCTGGAGTTGAGCCCGGCGGAGCGCATTCTGACGCGCCTGGAAGTTCATCAGGGCATCGCTTCCATCGTCATATCGGCATTGGCAGCGACCATTGCGTTGATCCTGCCGTCCCAGTACTCGCCGATGGGCGGAAGTGTCTTTATTCTGGTATCGCCGGTGATGATCGTACTCACGCGGCGAGCGCGTGCGCAGGTCGAGCGGGTTCAGGCGTCGGCCGGTGGTGCCGTCGATTGAAACGACGGGCGTTCGGACCATTTGTCGTAAAAGGCTGACAGGCGGTCACGGCCGGTGCGCCATTCGCTTTCAGGATAACGGAAGTCCAGATAACCAAGTGCCACCGCAATGGCCATTCCGCCGAGATCAAACGCGCCAGCAAATTTGTCGGCTTCTGATTCCAACAGATCGATTGACCTGCGAATGCCGTTTTCCTGCCGCTCGATCCAGAAATCATGGCGTTTTTCATCAGGACGCATCATTTCAATACGGCGGCCCACAGCGAGGTCTAGAATACCGTCAGCGATGGCCTGAAACCGCAAGACCCGCCAGCGCGCTGTGCCGGAACCGGGGATCCAGCGATCTTCGATCAAACTATCAATAAACTCACAGATCAGCGGACTATCGACCAGTGCCGTGGCCCGGTCCCGGATCAGTGCCGGAACCTTACCCAGAGGATTGGCGTCCATCAGCTCTGCCGGATCGTCCAGCGGCATTGCCTCGATTTCCTCGATCCGCGCGGTCAGTCCCTGTTCACGGATGAGAATGCGGCACTTTCTCGCATAGGGCGAGGTTTCGGTCATCAGCAGTTTCAACGGAAAGCCCCTTGCTTGCGTCCGTGACCGCTCTGGCTCGGACACGCCCCGATACATAAGTCAAATAACATCCAACCGCGAATTGATTTTCGCAGCATTGGCGCAGATCGAATGTCCAGTTTTCAGGAGGCTGGCTGGACCGGCACCAAAGTTACGCTTTCACCACAGCCACACGCATCGGTTTCGTTCGGGTTGCGAAACACGAATTTCGATGAAATCGGCGAAACATCCCAATCAATTTCGGAACCCAGAAGGAAAAGCAAAGACGTTGAATCGACAACGATGGTCACGCCCTTGTCTTTTACAATTTCGTCCAGCGGTTCGGGCTCGGCGATGTAATCCATCATGTATTCCATGCCCGCACAGCCGCCCTTTTTGACGCCGACGCGCAAATATCCGGCGCCGCGGTTTGCCATGATGTCTTTCACCCTGACAGCGGCGCGGTCAGAAATGGTCAGAGCCTGTTTTTGTGTACTCATATCAGCACCTAAAGCATGTTCAGCGCGAGCCGCGCTTCATCTGTCATCCGGTCCGGCGTCCAGGGTGGTTCGAACACCAGCTCGACCTTCACTTTTTCAACGCCGTCTACCGGGACGGCCGCATCATGCACCCACATCGGCATTTCTCCGGCAACCGGGCATCCCGGCGCGGTCAATGTCATGGTGATATGCAGGGTGCGGTCATCATCCAGATCGACCTTGTAGATCAGGCCCAGCTCATAGATGTCGACCGGAATTTCCGGATCATACACGGTTTTAAGAGCGTCAACGACATCCGCTGTTATCCGGTCCAATTCCTCTGTGGGAATATTAGACGGCGCAGGCGGGCTCACCTCGGCTGGCGCCGTCTCGGGACGGCTCGTCAGATCAATCATATCGCGTGTATTTTCGGTCATATCAGTCATCTAGATGAGGAAGCTTTTCGCTTTATTCAATGCCTCAATGAAGACATCGACTTCGTCGGGTGTGTTGTAGATCGCAAAACTGGCACGAACGGTGGAGGTGACATCAAAAGCGCGCATCAAAGGCTGTGTGCAATGATGTCCGGCCCGAACCGCCACGCCATACTTGTCCAGCAATTGTGCCAGATCATGGGCGTGCGCGCCCTCAATGGCAAAAGACAGGATCGCGCCCTTGTCCTGCGCCGTTCCGATCAACCGGACGCCGTCCATATCGGCAACGCCGCGCGTCGCACGATCCAGCAAGGCGCGTTCGTGCTCCATGACAGCAATGCGATCATATTGCGAGATCCAGTCAATGGCTGCGCCCAAGCCGATCACGTCGGCAATGGCCGGAGTTCCGGCTTCAAATTTATGCGGGACGTCTGCCCAGGTGGACGTGTCTTCGAAGACATCTGCAATCATTTCGCCGCCGCCCTGCCAGGGTGGCAGGCGGTCCAGCCAGTCATCGGCAGCGTAGAGCGCGCCGGCGCCCGACGGGCCGTATAATTTGTGGCCGGTGAAGACAAAGAAATCACAACCGAGATCGGACACATTGACTGGCAGGTGAACGGCGGACTGTGATCCATCCAGCAGAACGGCCGCGCCATTGTCGTGCGCCATCTTCACAATGCGGGCGGCATCATTGGTCGTGCCCAGTACATTGGACATGTGCACGATGGTAACAAGGCGCGTTTTCTCGCTCATCAACCCCATCAGGGCATCATAATCCAGCTCACCCGTTGGTGTGACAGGGCACCATTTGACCACCGCGCCGCTGCGCTGTGCGGCCAGCTGCCAGGGAATGATGTTGGAGTGGTGTTCCATCTGGCTGAGGATGATTTCATCACCCGCCTTCAGGCTTTGGCCGAAACTGTTGGCGACCAGATTGATGGCTTCGGTTGCGCCCCGCGTCAGGACGATCTGATCGGATCGTTCAGCGCCCAGAAACGCCGCTATCTTGTCACGTCCGCCCTCGAATGCCTCGGTGGCTTCATTGGCGAGCGTATGCAGTCCGCGATGCACATTGGCATAGGAATGACGATAGACGTTGGCGACAGCGTCGATTACCGCATCCGGTTTTTGCGCAGAGGCCGCATTATCCAGATAGACCAAGGGCTTGCCATTGATTTCACGCTTCAGAATCGGGAATTCGGAACGAATGGCCGCAATATCCAACGCCTGAATGTTCGCATGCGCCGTCATAACAGACCCTTCAATCGCTTGGAGACCACGCCACGGATGGTTTCAGCCGTCCGGTCGTGAGTGACTTCCGCCAGCGCTTCGTCGAGGAAGCTTTCCACCAGCAAGCGCCGGGCATCCGCCTCGGGCAGACCGCGTTGCTGCATGTAGAATAAAGCCATCTCGTCCAACGTGCCGATGGCATTGCCATGGGCGCATTCGACATCATCGGCATATATTTCCAGCTCTGGCTTGGCGTTGATTTCCGACTTTTCGTCGACAATCATGCCCCTGTGGGTCATTTTTGCGTCGGTTTTCTGCGCGGCCTGATCGACATGGATCTTGCCCTGAAACACGCCACGCCCGCCGCCATAAGCGATGCCCTTGATCAGTTGCGACAATTCCCCGCCGGGGCCATGCAGGTTCACGCGGGTTACAATGTCGGCCTGTGCACCCTTGCCCACCAGATAGGCCGCGTTCAACGTCGCCCTCGCACCGCCGCCAGCGGAATGCAACTGGGTTTCGTGACGCACCAGCTTGCCGCCTTGCGAGACGACGGTCTGAACAAACTCGCCGGTTTCATGCAGGGTGACGCCGCTGGACAAAAGCAGGACGGATTTCGGGGCTTCGTCGATCAGAATAACGCGTTCGACACGTGAGCCGGGGCCAACGACATAATCCACGCCCATTGCACTGAATGCCTGTTCTTCACAGCTGTAATGCTCGTGCACGCGAAACTTCACGCCCGCGCCAGCAACAATGGTCGCGGCCGCATGTGAAACACCCCGCAAGGCCCGGAAATCAAGGTCCAGAACGGTCAGGTTTTTCGGTTCGAAAAATGGCACGGCCTGAACGGCGGCATAGGCCAGCAAGTTGGAGAAGAAGTCCTGGTCGGCCGCGCGTCGTACTTCCGTCCATTCCGGCGGCACAGATGAACGAAATTGCACTTTGCCCTTGCCGAGAATGCCTTTGGAGGCGCGGGTGACATCCGACCATTTCCAGTCTTCGTCGCGTTTGGTCGGCAAGCCGTCCTTCTTCAGACGCTTGGCAAAGTCGCCACGCCATCCTGTGGCGCGCTTGAACGGCACCAGGATTTGCTCAAGCGTATTTGTCGGCTCGATAACCGCCATCAGGCTGCCCTCACATATTTGTCATAGCCTTCAGCTTCGAGTTCTTTTGCCAATTCGGGCCCACCGGACGCGACAATCCTGCCGTCGCTCATCACATGCACAACGTCTGGCGCTATGTGATCGAGCAGGCGCTGATAGTGGGTGATGACCAGCATGCCACGATCCGGCGAGCGCAGCGCATTGACGCCATCGGCCACAACTTTCAGCGCATCGATATCGAGCCCTGAATCAGTTTCATCGAGGATGAGGAAACGCGGTTCGAGTACGGCAGCCTGCAGGATTTCCAGGCGTTTCTTCTCGCCACCTGAAAAACCGACATTCACAGGCCGCTTTAACATGTCACCGGAAATATTCAGAAGTTTGGCCTTTTCTCGAACATGCTTCATGAAATCTGGTGCCGACATTTCCTCTTCACCGCGCGTGCGACGTTGCGCATTCATCGCTTCTTTCATGAAGGTCAGGGTCGGGACGCCGGGGATTTCAACCGGATACTGAAAGGACAGGAACAGGCCTTTGGCCGCGCGCTCTTCGGGTGCCATATCGGCGACATCCTCGCCATCATAGGAGATGGACCCGTCCGTCACATCATAGCCATTGCGGCCGGTCAGCACGTAGGACAGGGTCGACTTGCCGGAGC
>BQJI01000063.1 GCA_021604625.1 Hyphobacterium sp.
CCTGGAAACCGACTCGAAGGCGGTGGAATTGCTTTATCCGGATGATGCCGGTCTGGAGGACAAAATCCGGACCGTGGCGCAAAAAATCTATCGGGCCTCAGACATTCAACTGGCGGCCCCGGCGCGCAAATCGCTCGAACAATTCGAAGCGCTTGGATATGGTCATTTGCCGGTTTGCATTGCCAAGACCCAATACAGTTTCTCTGCCGACCCCACGCTGATTGGCGCGGCAGAAGGGCATGTCCTGCCGGTTCGCGAGGCCAAACTGTCTGCGGGTGCCGGTTTTGTTGTGGCGGTTTGCGGCGACATCATGACCATGCCCGGCCTGCCTCGAAACCCGGCTGCGCTGAATATACGGCTGGACGAGGACGGATTGATCGAAGGGCTTTCGTAATCAATCGGAAGCGGTGAGTCTTTTTACCGCTTCGATGACACTTGGCTGCAAATTGTCGGTTGATTTTTCGGCCAGCAATAACAGATCTGCGCGCATACGCGGGTCCCAGAAATTGCGGATGTGATCCGCGATTCCGTCGACAGTTGCGTCATGGCCGTAGGGTTCGAAAAATCCGGCGATCTGCCGCGTCATTCGGATTATGTCATCGTCCGTCATCGTCGCTTCCACCTAGAAAATTAATTCGCCCATCGAGGCCCCGGCAGGCGAGCGGTAATCCTACGGCGTGTGCCAGATCGAGCGCCAGACCTGTGGGCGCGGAAAGCGTAGCGAGCAGGGCCGCATTGGTTCGCCCTGCCTTGGCCACAAGTTCAAAACTGCACCGGCTGGACATGATGATAAAGCCATCCTCGGCGATCGCGTCCGATCGCAACAGCGCGCCAATCAATTTGTCGAGGGCGTTATGACGTCCGACATCTTCGCGGACAAGGCGCAAGCAGCCATCCGGGGCACACCATGCGGCGGCGTGTACGCTTCTTGTCGCTGCGTTCAAGGGTTGATGCATCGCCAGCTGATCAAAAGCCTGCACGATGGCGTCCTGTCCGATATCAGGGCGAGTCGTCTCGGGGCGCGTCGGCCGACGCAAGGCATCGGCCAGCGATTCCACGCCGCAGAGGCCACACCCCGTCGTTCCGTCCAGCGCGCGCTGGCGCATGGCGTCGTGATTCAAGTCGTCGGGGTCAACCGCGAGGTCTACGGTCAAACCTTCTGGAAACGTCCGCACATTGATGGATTTTAACGCCGTCTTTGCGTCGATCAAACCTTCCGTAAACGCCAGCCCGAGGGCCAGATTTTCAACATCGACCGGTGAGGCCATCATTACGGTCCAGGGCGTTCCGTTGAATCCGATTTCAACGGCAACTTCCTCGGCAATCCCCCAGTTTTCACCGGTGGGTCGGATATTCACTGATCGCCAGGCGGCGGACACGCCACTACTCTGCGACATCAATCCGGCTCGTCCGCTTGCGGCGCTCTTCGCGCCGCCGGCTCCAGGCCGAAGGCATATTGGACGGCGCGACCTCGACCGCTGTCACCTTGTATTCCGGGCAGCTTGTTGCCCAATCGGACAATTCAGTTGTTACAACATTTGCGCCGCTTTCCGGGTGGTGGAAGGTGGTATAGACAACACCCGGCGGCACCCGGTCCGTTATCTGCGCGCGCAAGGTGGTCGAACCGATGCGGCTGGACAATGCCACCAGATCGCCTTCGCGAACGCCGCGAGTTTCCGCATCGGACGGGTGGATTTCCAGCACGTCCTGATCATGCCAGCGTGAGTTGTGGGTGCGGCGGGTCTGGGCACCGACATTATATTGCGACAGGATGCGTCCGGTTGTGAGCAATAGTGGAAAATTCCGGTTGGACCGTTCCTCGGTGGGGATATAGGCGGTCAACATGAACTGGCCTTTCCCCCGCACAAATGCGTCTGCATGCATGGTCGGCGTCCCATCCGGCATCGCCTCATTGCAGGGCCATTGCACGGATCCTTTTTCGTCAAGACTGGCAAAACTCACACCTGCAAATGTCGGAGTCATGGCCGCAATTTCTTCCATGATCGCCGCTGCATCAGGGTAGGTCATGTCGTAGCCCATGGCGCTGGCCAGCCGGCAAACGGTTTCCCATTCCGACAGGCCCTGCAGCGGCGGATTTACCGGGCGGACCCGGTTGATGCGCCGTTCGGCATTGGTGAAGGTCCCATCTTTTTCGAGGAAAGACGTACCGGGCAGGAAGACATGGGCGAATGCTGCCGTTTCGTTGAGAAACAGGTCCTGCACGACGACGCAATCCATGGCCTCCAGCGCGGCAATGACATGTTCCGAATTCGGATCGGATTGCGCGATGTCTTCACCCTGAACAAACAGACCCCTGAAATGACCCTTCAGTGCAGACGAGAACATGTTCGGGATGCGAAGGCCGGGCTCGGCGCTGAGCGAAACGGCCCAGCGGGTTTCAAAACTTTTTCGCGTTGCATCATCGGAAATATGCCGATAGCCGGGGAGTTCGTGCGGGAAAGATCCCATATCGCAGGACCCCTGGACGTTATTCTGGCCGCGCAACGGATTGATGCCGACGCCTTCGCGCCCGATATTGCCGGTGGCCATGGCCAGATTGGCCAACCCCATTACCATTGACGAGCCCTGCGAATGTTCGGTCACGCCCAACCCGTAATAGATGGCGGCGTTGCCGCCCGTGGCGTAAAGACGCGCCGCTTTGCGGATTTCATCGGCTGGAACGCCGGAATCGGCCTCCAGTGTTTCCGGACTATTGGCCGGATCAGAAATGAACTCAGCCCAGCGCTGGAACGCGGCGTCCTCGCACCGTTCGGCGACGAAATTCTTGTCTACCAGACCCTCAGTGACGACGACATGGGCGAGGGCGTTCACGACAGCGACATTGGTTCCTGGCCGCAATTGAAGGTGATGTTCGGCTTCGATATGCGGCGTGCGAACCAGATCAATTCGTCGCGGATCAATGACGATAAGGCGCGCGCCTTCGCGCAGCCGTTTCTTCATGCGCGACGCAAAGACGGGGTGTGCATCGGTCGGGTTTGCACCACATACCAGAATGACATCTGCCTGTTCGACCGATTTGAAATCCTGAGTGCCGGCTGATGTTCCGAACGTCTGCTTCAATCCATAACCGGTGGGCGAATGGCAGACCCGCGCACAAGTGTCGACATTGTTGTTGGCAAAGGCAGCGCGGACCATTTTCTGGACCACATAGACTTCTTCATTCGTACATCGTGATGACGTGATGCCGCCGATGGAGTCGGTGCCGTGATCTGCCTGAATGGCCTTGAATTTTTCCGCTGCAAACCGGATCGCTTCGTCCCATCCGGTTTCCTGCCAGGGCGCGTCAATCGAGTCCCGGATCATCGGTTTCAGGATGCGATCCTTGTGCGTGGCATAGCCCCACGCGAAACGTCCTTTCACGCATGAATGACCCGAATTTGCGCCGCCATGCTTGTGCGGCGTCATTCGAACAACTTCGCCGCCTTTTAATTCGGCCTCGAAGGAGCATCCCACGCCGCAATAGGCGCAAGTCGTCAATACGCTGCGATCAGGCTGGCCTTTATCGACGATGGTCTTTTCGGTAAGCGTCGCTGTCGGGCAAGCCTGCACGCAAGCGCCGCAAGACACGCACTCAGAGTCAAAAAATGGCTGTGACACGCTGGCAGAAATAGCGGAATCAAAGCCGCGACCTTCAACTGTCAGTGCCAAAGTGCCCTGAATTTCGTCGCATGCCCGCACACAGCGCGAACAGACGATGCATTTCGACGGGTCAAAATCGAAATACGGATTGGAATGATCGGTTTCGAGTTCGAGGTGGTTTTCACCGGCATAGCCATAGCGCACATCGCGTAAGCCCACTTGTCCTGCACGGTCTTGCAATTCGCAATCACCATTCGCGGCACAGGTGAGGCAATCGAGCGGGTGGTCGGATATGTAAAGCTCCATCACGCCGCGGCGGAGCTTCGCCAGTCGGTCATTCTGGGTGATTACCGTCATGCCGTCTTCGACAGGTGTGGTACAAGAAGCAGGCGTACCCTTGCGGCCTTCAATCTCGACCAGACAGAGCCGACAAGAGCCGAAGGCTTTCAGGGAATCGGTTGCGCACAGTTTTGGAATATCGGTCCCGGCGAGGGCGGCGGCGCGCATAACGGAAACGCCGTCCGGCACGGTGATGGCGCGGCCATCAATGGAGACCGAAACCGTGTTTTCGGATTCAACGGCCGGTGTGCCCAGATCCTTGTCCGGTGAAATGTTAGACGGGATCGAAATTGTCTTTGACATCAGTTTTTCCCTCCGTCTGCCGAGAAATCTTCCGGAAAATGCGCGATGGCGCTCCTGACCGGCATCGGGGTCAGCCCCCCCATTGCGCATAGGGAGCCATCGACCATCACTTCAGCGAGGTCTTCGATAAGGACGAGATTGTCTTCGACAGAATCCCCTGAGCGGATTTTTGCCATTGTTTCGGCGCCGCGAACTGCGCCGACGCGGCAGGGCGTGCATTTTCCGCAGGATTCCTCGGCGCAGAATTCAAATGCGAATTGCGCCATCTCCGCCATATCGACGTTGTCATCAAACAAGGTGAGTCCGCCATGACCCAGCATCGCTCCGATTTCTGCGAGCGCTTCATAGGTCATGGGCGTGTCGAACTGGCTAACGGGAATATAAGCACCCAGCGGGCCGCCGGCCTGAACCGCGCGAAGCGGCCGTCCGGTCAGGCTGCCACCGCCAAAGTCCTCGACGAGCTGGCGCAAGGTCAGTCCGAACGGGGCCTCGACAAGGCCGCCACGCCGGACATTTCCCGCCAATTGAAAGGGTTGTGTACCGGCGGACCGGCCCTCACCGAGTGCGGCATAGCCTTCGGGGCCCGGGTCTTCGGACAGAATCATGGGAACGGTTGCCAGCGTCAGCACGTTATTCACTACCGTAGGCTGGCCGAAAAGGCCTGAAAATGCCGGGATGGGCGGTTTTGCGCGCACTTCGCCGCGTTTACCTTCAAGGCTGTCCAGCATCGCGCTTTCCTCGCCGCATATATACGCACCGGCGCCGCGACGCAGCGTGATATCGAAGGCCTTGCCCGATCCCAGAATGTCGGGCCCGAGATAACCAGCGGTGCGGGCGCGTGCGATGGCAGTGTTCATGGTGGCGATGGCATCCGGGTATTCGGACCGCAGGTATATAAAGCCGTGTTCTGCGCCTGTCGCCAGACCGGCAATGGCCATGCCCTCGATCAGGGTGAATGGATCGCCTTCCATGAGCATCCGGTCGGCATATGATCCTGAATCGCCCTCGTCAGCATTGCAGCAGATGTATTTTGGGGTCCGTTGTTCGCCGAGAACGGTTTTCCATTTTATGCCCGCGGGGAAACCCGCGCCGCCACGGCCACGAAGGCCGGACCGGGTGACCTCTTCGACGATTGTGGCGGGAGGCAATATTGCCGCGCGTTTCAGGCCCGCCCAGCCACCATGGCTTTCATAATCGTTGGTATCGAGCGGGGAAATCAGACCGCATCGGCGAAAGGTGATGCGGGTCTGCCGCGCGAGAAAGTCGATCTCCTCGACCGGCCCGACATGCCGATCATGTGGCTTGCCAGTCAGAAATCCGGCCTCGAACAAGGCAGGAATATCGCTGACGTCCACCGGCCCGTATCCGATGCGTTGCCCTGCGATGTCGACCTCGATCAAGGGCTCCAGCCAGAACAGGCCGCGCGATCCATTGCGTCGGATTTCCAGGGAAACACCCCGCTCTGCGGCCTCGACAGCCAGTGTTTCGGCCACCGCGTCAGCGCCTACTGAACGGGCGGCAGAATCGCACGGCACCCAGATGATGGTAGGGTGGGTCATGTCTTCGACTTTCCGATGGCATTTGCAATTTTATCGGCGGTGGCCCGGCCCAGCAGCCGGTCGCCGACAAGGGCTGCCGGTGCCAGGGCGCAATTGCCAAGGCAATAAACCTCCTCAAGCGAAACATCTCCGGACGGGCTGGTGTGGCCCAGCTGTACCGACAATCGCTTTTCAACGGCCTTGGCCAAGGCGTCGCCGCCGACCGATTTGCAGGCTTCGGCGCGGCAGAGCTTCACGCTCACACGGCCTTTCGGAGCTGATGAAAAGTCGGAATAAAATGACCGTACACCATGAATTTCAGCGCGAGACAGGTTCAGCGTGTCGGCCAGAGGCGCGATGTCGGCATCGGCGATACACCCACGTTCGGCTTGCAGATCGATCAGAATTTCGATCAATGCATCCGGGCGATTATCGTATTTCGCACATATTGCACTTACGCCTTCATCGGCCCGCGAACCGGTTGTGCTGTCCGAATTTGCCATGCTGTCTCCGTGACATTTCCGCGTGGTTTTTCAGACTAGAACCTTCTGACCCGGGTTTCCAAGAAATTCGCTGAACGCGCGTGCTTCCCGGCAATAGACGTTGGTCGGAATCGCGGTATCCAGCCGCAATGTCAAAGCTCTATTTTACCTATAGCGCCATGAATGCAGGCAAATCCGCGATTTTGCTGCAGGCGGCGCACAATTACGGCGAATGCGGCATGGCCGTCATGCTGTGGACCTCCGCGCATCATGCGGCCAACGCCGAGGCGGAAACCGGCGAGATTGAATCGCGGATCGGATTGAAAGCGCCAGCGCAATTATTTCGGCCCGACACCGACATGTTCGCTGCCATCGCCGCCCGTCAAGCAGACGGGCCGCTGGATGCGGTTTTTGTTGATGAAGCCCAGTTTCTTTCGCGCGCTCATGTCTGGCAACTGGCGCGTGTCGGCGATGAGCTGGGCCTGCCAGTGCTCTGCTATGGCTTGCGGACTGATTTTCAGGGTCATTTGTTTGAAGGGTCCGCTGAATTGCTAGCGATCGCGGATGACTTGCGCGAAGCGCGGACGATTTGTCATTGCGGGCGAAAAGCGACAATGAATCTGCGTCATGACGCCAAAGGGGAAGCGGTGACAGAAGGCGCTCAGGTTGGCGTAGCAAAAACCGATTACCAATCCCTGTGTCGCAAGCACTGGCGCGAACGGATCGATTAAAATAAATTGGATTAAGGGATGACGTACGCCCATTCGCAAATCTGTTGAAAGGGTCGTCAGATCGTGACCGATTCATCGCAACGACCTCGACCCCTGGAATACAATCCGCCTCAGATTGGCGATTTGCCGGTTTTATTTGCGGACGAACAGATTCTGGTTCTGGACAAGCCATCGGGGCTGTTGACGGTGCCCGGAAATACGCCGGAGAAAGCCGATTGTCTCGAACGGCGTGCCAGGGCCGACTATCCTTATGCCCGTATTGTGCATCGGCTGGATATGGACACCTCCGGCGTCATGGTGATGGCGCTGACAGCAGAAGCGCAAGCCCATATCGGCCGCCAATTCGAGCAAAGACAGACGGAAAAATCCTATATTGCAAATGTGTGGGGGCAGGTTGCAGAGGCTTGCGGGGAGGTAGATCAACCCTTGATCACCGACTGGCCAAACCGCCCGAAACAACATGTCGATCCGGTCAATGGTCGGCAGGCAATTACCAAATGGCAGGTCGTCGAAAAATTTGCCGAACACTGCCGGGTCCAGCTCTCGCCCGTAACCGGACGCTCGCATCAACTTCGCGTGCATATGCAACACATCGGGCATCCGATCCTGGGCGATAATCTGTATGCCCACGCTGATGCGCTCGCAGTCAGCGACAGGTTGTGCCTGCATGCCGAGCGTCTGGCATTTGCCCATCCGGCCAGCGGTGAAACCATCGTTTTTGAAAGCGCGCCATCTTTCTAGAACGCACCGCAGCGGGCGCACGTTTTTATGTCAGACCAATGGAAGCGAGAATTTCCGCGCGATGCTCGTCCAGGCGCGGGGCGCGCCGGTCAAGCGCCAGACCATGGTCTGAAAAACTGATCGGGGTCCGGACGCCGGGAATACCATCGACGAGAATGGCCATTTCACGGGCGATCGTCTGCGGATCGTTGAACACGTCCGCCATCGTATTGATCGGCCCGGCGGGCACTGTGTGTTTTTCACACGCCTGAAGTAATTCGTCGCGCCGCCAGAGGCGGGTTTTTTCCGCTATCAAAGGAACGAGGGTGTCGCGATGTTCGATACGCCCGGAATTGGTCGCAAATTTTTCGTTACGGGCGTCATCGAGGTCGAGCAAATCCACCAATCGCTGGAACTGACCATCATTGCCAACCGCAATGATCAGATAGCCGTCGTTCACCGGGAAGGCCTGATAGGGCACGATATTCGGATGCGCCGCGCCCATGCGTTTCGGGCTTTCGCCGCTGACCAGGTAATTCATGGCCTGATTGGCCAGAACGCCGGTCATGCAGTCCATTAATGCCATGTCGATATGCTGACCTTCACCGGTTTCCCCCCGTGCGGCCAGCGCGGCCTGAATGCCGATAACGCCATAGAGACCGGTCAGGAGATCGGCGATAGCGACGCCGACTTTCTGCGGTGCGCCGTCGGCTTCGCCGGTAATGTCCATGAGGCCGGACATGCCCTGAATGATGAAGTCATAGCCAGCAAGGTCAGCGTATGGGCCGGTCTGGCCAAAACCGGTGACGGAACAATAGACGAGCCGGGGATTGAGCGTGCGAATGGACGCATAATCCAACCCGTATTTTGCCAGGCCGCCATGTTTGAAATTTTCAACCAACACATCGGATTGTGCGGCAAGCCGTTTAACGATGTTCTTTCCCTCATCGGTGCGAAAGTCGGCGACGATGGACCGTTTTCCACGATTACAGGCGTGATAATAGGCGGCAGACCGGTCGCCGTCCTGTTCAACCCAGGGCGGGCCCCACCGGCGCGTATCGTCACCCGCTGGCGATTCCACCTTGATCACATCTGCACCCAGATCGGCGAGCGTTTGCCCGATCCACGGGCCCGCCAGTACGCGGGCCAGTTCAAGCACTTTCAAGCCTTTGAGCGGGGTCTTGGTCATGCGACACTAGTCCTTTGTCGTCGCGGCTTGTCGAGCCACTGTGGTTTGCCAGATAATGATCAACGGCAAAGAAAGTTCGATCCCGATACCGACAATCATTTCAGGCGCCGGAGCGCCGACCGAAATAAAGGAAAAAAGCCTCGCTGCGCCGCCCAGAAAAATGGCGAGAACCATGAGCCGGAAGAGCCAGACATGACGGTCAATATTCGGAATGAACCACCAGATTATCAGAGTAAAGCCGATATAGAGACCGGATAGATAGCGAAACTGGCTGTCGAGATCGGGTGTCACGGCTGCCGGTGACATCATGCCGCCGGCACCGGACATCACGCCGATTACGCCGAAATAAAGTGGTGCGAGGCTGAAAACCGCCAGAAAAATTTGCAGAGCACGTTTCATGATTACTCCTTGCGGGGCATAAAATCAGGCGGGCGTTTTTCAAGAAAAGCGCGGTAACCTTCCGCAAAATCATCATTGTCGAATGCCGCACGAAAAAGTGCGCGCGTCTCACCTGTATCGGCGCTGACGCCAGTGGCGATCAAGCCCAGAATGGTTTTGAGCCCCATGAGGCTGTCCGCGGATCGTGAGCCAATGAGGTGCGCCATATCCCGGATTCGCGCTTCGAGGTCCGATGCCGGGTGGCAAGCATTTACCAGCCCCACGGCTACCGCTTCTATTGCATCAAGATGCCGCGCCGAGAACAGCATGTCGCGCGCGACGGCCAATCCGACGGCATCGACGAGACGTCGTGTATCATTGAGTGGATAAAGCAGGCCCAATTTTGCTGGTGTGATTCCGAATTTGGCATCCGGTGCGCAATAGCGAAGGTCACAAGCCAGCGCGATACCGCATCCGGCGCCTATACAGGCGCCCTCAATCCGCCCGATCGTCGGGAGCGGAAAGTCTGCTATGGCGTTCAGCGCATTCGCCACTTCCTCAGAGAAAGCATCGGCGCTTTCCGCGGTGGCATAGACGTCTTCAAATTCGCCAATGTCCGCGCCAGCAGCAAACGCCCCGCCCTTACCCCTGACGACCAACACACGAAGATCGGCTTTGGTTGCGGCGTCGCCGAGAAGCCCCGGAATCGCTTTCCACATGGCGCGTGTCAGTGCATTGCGCTTTTGCGGCCGGTTCAAAACCAGTTCGCCGACCTCGCCCTCGATATGGAGATAGAGGTCGCTTTTCTCGTCTGAAATGGTCATCGTTCGACCTTCCTGCTTCCTGTGAATAACATCTGAGATGGCGCGGCAGGTCGAGGCAAGGGCAAATTCTGTCCGGGGGAGAGGACTGGCAATGGATTCAGGTGCGAACGCGACGGGGATCATTCTTGCGACACTGGTGGTTTACAAGCTGGTTCTGATCGGGATCGGCTTGTGGGCCGCAAAATTCAACAAGAATGAGTCCGATTTTTTTCTTGGTGGCCGGGCGTTGGGGCCGTGGGTTGCCGGATTGTCCTACGCGGCGTCGACCTCGTCTGCCTGGGTCTTGCTGGGGTTTTCCGGCTTCGTTTATGCCACCGGCGTGTCGGCGCTCTGGATGGTGCCCGGTATATGGGCAGGATATGTTGTTGTCTGGCTCTGGTTCGGGCCGAAACTGCGCGCCGAGACCGCCGCGCGCGGCCATGTGACGGTCACTGATTTCATGATTTCAGGATTACCGGTTCGTGCTGGCCGGATGATTGCGGCGCTGGCGGCTTTCCTCGTCCTGTTCACTTTCGTTTTCTATATTGCGGCGCAATTTGGTGCGGCGGCGATTGCTTTTGAAAGTCAGTTCGCCCTTGGCCGGACAGAAAGCGTTCTGATCGGTGCCGGCGTTATTCTGATCTACGGATTGCTGGGCGGATTCTGGGCGGTGTCGCTCACAGATACATTGCAGGGCTTCATGATGGCGTTGATTGCGCTTCTCTTGCCGATTGCCGGATTGATTGCGGCGGGAGGTCCGGTCGGTATTGTTGAAACCCTGTCCGCGACAATGCCGGAAACCTATCTCGACCCGTTTGGCGGGATGGCGGGTTTCGGTTTTCTCGGTTTTGCCGTTGGCATAGCTTCCATTGGTTTGGGGACGCTCGGTCAGCCCCATCTGATGGCACGACTAATGGCGGTCAGGGATGATAAATCACGGCGGCAGGGCTTCGCGATTGCCATGACCTGGGCAGTGATTGTGTTCACAGGGATGGCGGTGCTGGCGCTATCCGGGCGGGCTCTGATCGGAT
>BQJI01000064.1:0-10000 GCA_021604625.1 Hyphobacterium sp.
TGCTCGTCGATGGCCGTCATCAGTTTCGCCTGCCCCTCAGACCTCGGTTTGACGTTCTTGACATAGGATTGATCCCGCATTGGCTCCTTGGCATCTGGCGACCAGCTGGTCCCCGGAAACAGCGCCCGCACCTTGGTCTGCTCATTCTGGTAGTGACCGGAATTGAACTCACCCGAGGATTGGCGGCGCTTTGCGGAACGTTTTGTCATGTACAAACTCTCCTGAGACAAAATTTCTCTCGCCGGATGGCGAGAGGCATGCAGAACGAAAAAACCCTCACCGAAGGGCGAGGGCTGTGGGCAGTAATATGAAGGTGCGCGAACGAGGGGGCGGAGTCAGACCGGTGACGGTGGTGGATCCGGTCTTCGGGCCGGTGGGTGCGTCGGTTTCGCACGTGGGCCATTCGCCTCCTTGTTGAAGCGCCAGCAATTCGACACAACATCGAATCGCCGGACAAGTATCACTCTAGTATGGTGAACAAAGTTTAAGCGCCCCCGTTGCATAAGTTTCGCAAACCCCCGTGTCCGGAGAGCCACATGACGATTTACGCCCTTGACGATCACACGCCGAATCTGCCGGCGAGCGGCAATTACTGGGTGGCACCGGGTGCGCATGTCATCGGCCGCGTGACCCTGCAGGAGAATGCCAGCGTCTGGTATAATGCGGTGGTGCGCGGCGATGTGGACGACATCACCATTGGCGAAGACACCAATATCCAGGACAATTCCGTGCTGCACACCGACCACGGCTATCCGATGGTCATTGGCAAGGGGGTCACGGTCGGTCATCGTGTCATGCTGCATGGCTGCACAATCGGCGATTATTCGCTGATCGGGATTGGCGCGACTTTGCTGAACGGCGCGAAAATCGGCACCAATTGCATCATCGGCGCCCACACACTGATTCCGGAAGGCAAGGAAATTCCGGACAACTCGCTCGTCGTCGGATCGCCGGGCCGGGTCATCCGCACGCTGGAAGCCGACATGTTCGAAATTCTGAAAGCATCTGCCGATCACTATGTCGAAAACTGGAAGCGTCACAAATCGGGATTGACCGAAATTCCGGGCTGAGTTGGCGCGCGGTGTGCCGAAAGCGCACAGGCGATCGCCGACATACGCGATTTCAGCGGGTTGAGTGTGCCTGAAACACATACCAGACACACACCAGACATCACGTTGGCGGGTATCTATTCACGCAAATTTAGAAGTTCGAACTAGTCTTGGCCGGCGTCGTCACCACGCCATAATCCACGCACTTTCGCGTCGGTATCGCTGGCAAAATTGAACCAGGCCGAACGGTCTCGGCTCGCATCGACCACGAACAGCTTGTCCTCGCGATCCAGCAGGTGGGAGAGGTCGTTGCGCAATGTCGAAGCCGTGGTCCGCGCCCGCACCAGCCAGACACCGGGTACGATGCTGACGGCGTCGCCATACCGGTTTAAAACCGAGGCCACAGCGTCATTTACGCCGGATTCAAGCTCGGTGATAACGAGCAGATTCGCGGGGTTTTCGGTTGAGGCTGATGCCGCGCTCACCTGCCGCGCATCCTCGATCCAGCTTGTCAGGATTTCCACGTCGCCGGCCGGTTTCCAGTCGCCGTCCCGCTCCACGCTCACCAGCGTGTAGTCGGCAACCCGGCCCTCGGAGACATAGCCGCGCATTTGCGGGGAGGTGTAGGGGCCGTAGATCCGCCCGTCGACCTTCACAAACCAAGTTTTTGCCTGTCCGGCTTCAACACTCATTTCACGCGCCATAATGATACAAACATCCAATCTGACAGGCTTACACGGCAAGAATGAGGCCAGTCAGATTGTCAGGCAGCGTGCGCGGTTTCACCTGAAGGCGGGATGAATGCAACGGCGAACCCGCCCTCCCAGATGCGGGCGACATTGCCTCGCATTTCTCCAACCCGGACTTCTTCATTTATCCGCGGTCGTTCGAGGCAGCTGAAGGCCGCGCCGGAAATCGACACGTCGACCACATCGGCATCGATGGCGACGCCATCACTGAAGTGAAGCCTGGCCCGTCCCTTGCCGGATTTGCGCGGCGCGGCACGGTCTTCTTCCAGGCCCAGGCGCTCCATGTTGAAACGCCAGGTGATGGCATCAGCCAAGCGGTCACGTTTGCGCATATGTGCTGTAAATTGCAGGCAAAACCAGTTGTCGCCCTTGCGCAATACATTGCCTTCCATCCGCCCCAATCCATCGATCAGGAGGATGATTGTATCGCCCGGCATGGGCGGTTTTTTGGCCATGATCTTGGCCCCGCCCGGTGACACATCCAGGAGGCGGCACTTTTGTTCGCCCGAATGGGGGTCCAGAAAACGACCATGCAATTGCAGCGGCACGCGCCTGTGCTTGCGCTTGTCTTCGGCCCCTCGGGCCGCGACCCGGATCTTGCGCCGGTCGAGACGTGTGAATGTATCCGCCATGAACTGTGCCTTTTCGCGCGCCAGTCTGACGGAAACGGGTTAAAAAGACTTTGCCGGATTAGCGATCATTTGCAGCATTCAGCACATTGGGCGGCAGCGGGACCTTCGGAAGCATCCATTGCTTGCCGATAGGCGGTAGAATGCGGGTCAGGTCATGGCGGATTATCGGTCGTTGATGGATGTGTTTTGACGATTGCAGCGGTTGGTAAAGGCCAAGCACTCTGTCCACGGTTCCTGCCGCCGAGGCGAGGGGGGTGAAGACCATCTCGATATCAATCTTGTCCCCGTTTAGGGTTTCCGCCGTCGCGTATCCACGCCCCGGTGCAGAGTGAGCCAGAACGGATTCCAGTAATAATTTCATATGCTCACGGTCATAGCCGCGCCAGAAGGACAGAAAATTTTGCTCGCGTAATTCACGTTGATGCAAATCGCATAACTTCGTACCCGCCAGCCGGAAGACATGGTGCGAGGAATCATGCCTCTGCAACATAAACAGATTGCCGAGTAGGTCTCGCAAATCGGCTGCTGCGATATCGGCCCGTGCCGGGGCAGCATCGGTTCGTCTTCGGGAGTCCCAGTAAGAGACGAGTGTGCGAGCGTGTGCGTGCATCATAAGTAATTTCACTCATTAATCATTCAGTGTGCCGGTATCGGCCAATTTGGAAACGTAATTTCAATCTCTGGGCCATACGCTTTGCGCGAGAGTATCCGTTCGCCTGCCCGGGGAAAGGCGCATGTGACGGAATTCGCTTGAGAATTGAACCGGAGGACGGCAATGCACGTCTCACCAGTAAGACTTCTGATTGGCGCGGCGGCGCTGGCAATGCTGACGAGTTCGCCTGCCTTTGCAGGTGGCGGCGGCGGTCATGGCAGCGGCGGACAGGGTGGCAGTTGCGGAAGCGGTTGTGGCAGCGGTGGCCATGGCGGTGGCGGCAATAGTGGCTGCGGTGACGGCGGTTATGGCGGCTGCGGTGGCGGTGGCCATCGTGTCAGGACGCCAAACATCCGTATCAACGGTCCACGCATCAATGTTGGCGTCAACGTCAACACCAATGTCAACGTTACCACTAATGTGAATGCCAATGCCAACGCGAATTCCAATGCCGGGGCCAACGGCAATGCAGGGGCCGGAGCCGGTGCAAATGGCGGCACAACAATTATTTCGCTAGGCGGGGGTGGCGGCAGCTTTGGTGCGCCACCGCCTGCAACAGCTATTTCGGGTTTGAACGTTTCCGGTCTGGTCGAGATCGAGATGATCGAAGAAGAACGAACCCGGACGCTGGAAGAATGGCGCGTTATCCGGGCTGTTTGCATGGATGATCGCGGCACACCGCATCCCGCCTCCCGCCCGGATCCGGGAGATCAAGTGGAACAGGTGTTTTCGGGTGAATTATTCCGCTGCATGTCCGGCACCTACATGCAGGTGACGATTGGCTGGCGGATTGATGGTGCGGACGTTTTCGACGATGCTTTCACATTGGTTTGCAGTCAGGGTGAGGCCTTGCGTCACGAGAATGGTGGCCGGATCTATTGCGCAACGCAGGAGCCGCGACGGAATTGCAACGAGCGCTCCTTGCTTCGCCTCTATGGCCCCGGCATCAAACTGGTCTATGTGCGCCGAGAGGAACGCTACACCGAAATGGTCGAGCATCGCCGCGAGATCGTGAATACGGCAAATATGAGTTTGATGCTGGATGGCGGTGTGGGCGGATATCGTTAGGCCAAATTGGAATTGAATTGAAAAAGCCCCGGCAATCGTCCGGGGCTTTTTTATTCCTGAGGGTCCTGGGTCACAAACGTCGCCGAATTGCCGATCGCTGTAGCTGTGCCGGTTGTTCCCCAACCCGTAATATACTGGGTTTGGTAGGTCGCATTGACTGTACCGGAATTCGTCTGATTGATTTCTCCGCGCGACATTGTGTCGGGGCAGGACTGGCATCCCCAGCTGGTTGCGGCATTTCCGAATGCAGACGCAGAACCGAGCACTTCACCGCCAGCACCGCCATCAAAGCGCATGATCGAGCGGATATTTCCGGAATTTGTCTGGTCCAGCCCCAGAAAAGTATCGGTGCCCAGATTAGTCAGAATGGCAGAATTACCGAGGCTTTCCGACGACGCCAGAATACTTTCATTGTCAAAATTGCCGATATTGATATTCGCTTCGGCTTCCGTGGTGCCGCTATTATCTTGCGTCCCGCGGACATCGCCATAAGCCCATTCTGTGGCAACATCCAAACCATTGCCTTGTGCCTGCGCTGCGACGGTTGTGAAGACGCCGCCACCGCCGGCATTTACGCGGGCCGAGGCGCGGACAGTACCGCGATTGGCTTGCGTGGTGCCGAGAATGACAGAAGATTCATCGCCTTCAGCGCGAATGGCATTCCCGGAAGCCGTTGCGGCCGTAACGGAAAATTCTCCAAGCCCGGCGGTGCGGGCCTCTATCAGCGCGCGCGCTTCTACCGCTGCGCCGGAATCCTGCTGGATATTACCTTCGATGCCGCCATACTGGCCGTTGGTTTCAACTGCATTGGCAGCAGCGGTAGCGGCGGTGATATTACTGTAGGCATACGAATCCAACCGCAACGTGGCGGCTGAAAACACATTTGATCCGTCTGATGCTGACTGGCTCAGTGAGAATTCATTGTCGCCATCCATTTCCAGAACAGCCGAATTTCCATAGCCCGCTGAAACGGTTGTCGCGGTGCCATCAATCGCTACGCCGAGCGTTTCGGCATTCGCAGAAACGAAACCGCCAAATTGCTGGCTGCTGGTGACGTCGTGGCCGGTTGTTGTCTGAACATCGAGCGAATTACCCATGCCGACAGCGGTCAGGTTGACGTTACCGGTTTGACCGACGACGGCCTGCCCGTTCGCATTTACTTGCGCGTTCAGATTTATCTGACCGTTGAGAATCTCAGTCGTATCGTCCGCGAAGCCCGCGGCGCACAGCAGGGTCGCGGCGCACGTGCCCGCGATCAACGCTCTGGCGAATCTGGACATTGGAGGCTCCTGTCTGTGACGCATGAATCTGGCTCATCCCGCCGGCGGCGTTGGTGAGGCCGAGCGGATCGTCGAAGGCACAAACATTGCGCGCTTCGACGCCATAGAGAGTGGAGGAAAATTCGAGTACAGCGCGTTCGATGAGTGACCGGACGGCCAGCTGTATCGGTTCCAGCGAGCGGCCGCCGGTTGAAATGTCGATGACCGCATCGCCCCAGAATGAGAATACACCGGCGCTGACTTCGCGGCCAATGATCTGTTTCTGATATGAAATGACATCCACGACTTCCAGGCTGCGCGAATTGACGAGGCGCAGATCAATCGCAACATTCATGACATACATCCGACCATTGAATACGCCTGTCGGGTCTGAATCGATACGATCGCCGCCGAGGAAATCAATGCCCTGCGAACGGATATTGAAATTCAGTTCCGTGATGCCGCCGACAATATGATAGTCGGAACCCGGAACACTTCCCGCGGGAATCAGGCGAAATCCGTCCTCAGCACCTTCGTCGCCCAGCAAACGGTTGTTCGCATACCGAAGCTCAAGCTCGGCCACGGATGTATCGAATCGCTCGACCAGGCTGATGCCGGCTTTTGCAAACGCCGACATTGCCATCAGGGAAGCGCCTTGCGTTATGGCCGGGCCACCGCCTTCCGGATTACCGGCGCCCGTATAGTCGGAAATCCGACCAACAGCCATTCGGGGCGATGGCCGACCCGCCGCGCGCGCTGAACTGGCAAGGCAAACCAACGCCTCTGAATAAGGCGTGGGATTGGTGGTCACCGGCGCATTGCCAATGGGATTGGCATAGCGGCCATCAAACCCGGAATTGGGCGTAACGGCGCACCCCGCCAGAAGCAGGGCGCCTGTTGCGATCGAAACGAGTTGCTTAATTTCCATTCTCGTCACCTTCGCCGCTGCCCGAATTGGCCGAAGCGTTTACGTTGCCATTATTTGTCTGCGTCGAATTAACGATAACAGTATTGTAGTTACCGTTAACGACGACGTTGAGCTGATTGCCGACGGCGAGCGCGCTGGAATTGGTGCCGGTAGCACTCATTCCGGTCTGGCCGGTGCCATTATTGGATTGCGTTGGCGCATTCCCCACGCCGCCGACGCCGGCCATTTGGGCTTGCACCCCAACGCCGGTTTGCAAAACACCATTCAGCACAACCCGGTTGCCATTCGCATCACGCGTTCCCGCGCGATAGGGCTGGTTATTCTGAGCGCTGTCTGTGCCCCATGGGCGTTGAAAATCAGCCGCATTCTGCGCGACGGCAGGCGCGGCGCTCGTGAATAAAATGGTCGCAGCGGCGAGGATTGAGAGGCGACGCATGACGTTTCCTTTTCCGCACAACCGGCAACACAGGCTGTGTACTTGCTAAGGCGAAGGTGAGGGGCCAATTTCTGAATGTTACGGCACCCAACCTTGTTAACTCCCGGCAAAATAAAGGGTGACGGGCAAACAAGAGATTAAGGATAATGAGAAATGCGGCCTGCTCGAACACCGGTGTTCATCGACGTGCCTCGGATCCCGGTGATTATGGCGGGAAGTTTCGTCGCCATCTTTGTAATTGGTTGGCTGGTCCCGCCCCTGAATTACCTGTTTCTGACGATCGGAGCGGTTATCCCCGGCGCAGGACTTCAACACCCGAGCCCGCTAGGACCATGGTCGCCCTATGTCTTTCACGTTTTTCTGCATGGCGGTTTGATGCATCTGGTCCTGAATTCGATGGCGATGTTGACGTTTGGCGCTGCGGCTATCCGCCCGTTCGGCGCTGGGCTTCGGGGAGCCGTCGGTTTCTTGTTGTTCTTTTTTGTTTGCGCGGTTGCCGGGGCCGGATTTCAGGTCCTGGTAGCGCCGGGCTCAATGATCCCGATGATCGGTGCATCAACAGGATTGTCAGGCTGCCTTGCTGCTGCCGGCTGGGCGGATGGCGGTTATCGCGGCATGTTGCGATACGTTTTGCCGTGGGGCGGGTTCAACATCGTTCTGGCATTGCTCGGCGAATTTTCACCTTTGCCAATTTCATGGGCCGGCCATCTGGGCGGCTTGATTGCAGGCGCAGCATTATATCCCGTTTTCATAGCAGTCTTCGGGCCGCGCCGACGTTCGTTCTAAAGGAAAAAATCGATCTGGCGCTCGCCATTGATTTCCAGACCGCGAATAATGGCGCGGCCATCTGATTCGACCGACACGATCCACCGCAGGCGATCCCGGTTTCCGCGTCGGCGATGCTCCAGAATCTGTGCCGTTTCTTCATGTGCGTAATAGCGTTCCAGATTGAAATGCGCGAATATTGTTTCGTCCCAGGATCGTCGGACCTTGCCATGTATAAAGATGCCGTCATCGGGCCGCGCATGGTAAATCGATGTCGGGTGCCAGTCTCCGTCAGCCCCGGGTTCAAGAACAACGAAAATGTCATTTCCGGGACGAAATTCGTCGTCTCCGGCAAGTGCGTTTGCATCCAGAATGTGGAGCGGCGTCTGGATGATCACGTAATAGCCCGCCAGCAGGTCGCGCGGATCGACAGGTTCAAGGTCGAGAATGACTTCAGTGCCTGACTGGCGGCGAATCTGATGGTCCACGATCATCGAGACCAGAAAGACTGACATGCTGGCAACCACGATTATGAGCCGCAGCGTTCGGTTCATGGTCCGACCTCAGACTTCATCGTTATTCGTTTTTGCAAGCGTATGACGACCACTGAAAGACCAAATAACAGGAAGCCACCCACCAGGAAAAACAGCGAGGTATCGAGCAGATCTCCAAACGTCGCGCTATAGATGTAAAGGGCTTGCGCGACGAACAGCGCAATTCCCAACCCGCCTGTAAAACGCCGATCTTCTCGTGCACCATATAAAATCAGCGTTACAGCCAGTACCAGAATGCAAGCGCCAACAAATATTCGAAGCAAGAGAATGAATTGGGCACCCAGTGCTTGTGTCGCCAAAGGCAACAAGAATGCCAGCATTCCCGCTAAGGCCGCAGGAAATACAATCGCCCTGCTTTCACGGCGAAGAATGGAGCGCCAGATGATTCCTGCCAGGAACAATCCTGCAAACAGCAGTCCGGGCATCCAGTACTCGGCACTCGACTCGCCCGCGACCCGCAGCCAAAGATCGGTCGTATCCCGTTCGGTGCCAGCGATTCGTTCGGCATGGCTTTCAAATTCACTCAGCGAAAACTGGAGTGCGAAGCCGGCAGTAAGGGCCGCGGTGCTGCCCCAGTGCGTCAGGGCGCCGAATCCGTACCATTGACGATCCCGCAGCTCGGCGAAAGCCATTGCCAGTCCGCCAGCAGCAAGAATGAAGGTGCAAAACGCTTGCAGAAGACCAAGGTGATCATTTCGCGAGTAATCCCAGATTAGAAATGAGACCCATAGGAACAGGCCAATTCCGAGCAGATTTACCGAGACCATCGATTTCATTCGATTGGCAGCTATCAAGCTGATCCCCCAGAGCGGTAAATAGGCCCACACAATGCCGGGCGCATTTACATTGTACATTTGTGCCCCGACCCAGACAGTTCCCAATGTGCACCCGAGAATCAGTGCGGGGCGCGATGGCGTCAGCAATGCTGTGCCAAGCGCGCCGGCGGCGGAAATTCCCAAGACTGTATATCGCCACGAACTTATATTGAAAATTTGAGCGACAAGAACAATCGACACTCCGAATATCGCCGCGCCCAGAATTCCGAATGCATGCCCGATGACCGGATTGCTGTATGAAAAAGCCAGGCTGGATGAAAGAAAGCAGGCCCAGAGGGTTCCAAACAGCACAGCAAGGCGCACCAAAGCGCCCATATTTGCCCAGTTCGCTGCGACAAAGCTGAGCGCTGCCAATGCAAGTAATACGCTGCCCAGAATGGCAAGCGCGCCGGACGCGGGCCAGCCCTTGGACCCATCGGAGACGTCAGCGAGAATCGATTCCCGATTCACTGCATCCACAAGGCCGGTTTCAATCCAGCGATCGAGGTCTTTCAGCAGGCGTTTTCTGTAGCGCGTTTTGGCCAAGTCCCACCTCCCGGGATAGAATCAAACTCTAGGTGTACGAAGACCGCCCGGCTATGGAAAACGGATTCACAAGCAGTCAGGAGAATTATCAAGGGCCGCAATACTACTGCTCAGCCCTTGCAGGGCAGGCGTTAACGCCGTTCCTGAAAAAACCAATAATCATGGTTGCCTCAAGGGGCAAAATACATATAATCGCGCCTCCTCCGCCGATCCGGAGACTTGCCCAACGGCGCTGATGCACATCGTGCGCCGACAGACCTTTTTGTGTCCGTCGGTTCATTTGCTTCGGTTGCTGCAAGTTTTCGGAAAACGCGGTTGACGTCATACAGCCGGGGGCATAGATACCGCCTCCTCGCGTCAGACGAGACTTGATAAACGGCCTTCAGAGAGCCGCGCCGACCGGCACTTAAGGTGTTGATCGGAGTGGAAAAATGAAGCCGCTGCAAGTTTCTGAAAAACGCGGTTGACACTTTGGAGCGAGGCGAATAGACACCGCGCTCCTCGCCGGAACGGGCCGCAGCAAAGTGGCTCTGAACGGTGATCCAGA